>QHSB01000024.1:0-6825 GCA_003220335.1 Candidatus Rokuibacteriota bacterium | reverse complement strand
CCCGCGAACGCGCCGACGCCGGCGTCCGCGAGGGATCGCCGGCGTCGGGAGCATCATGCCTCCGTGACCGCGACGGCTACTGGATGGCGTCGATCGCGACGAAGTTGCCGGTCAGGCCGACGGCCTTCGGCACCGTCATGTTGACGAAGAACGTCGCGCGCTTCGTGGCGGCGGCCTCGGCCGCGATCAGGTCGGTCCGCACGTTCTCGATGATGTGGATGCCGTTGTCCGTCAGCAGGATGTTGTGGACGATGAAGGCTTCCTTGGGATTCTCGCCGGGAATGACCTCGACGACCCAGGTGTCCGTGCCCACCGCCACGACCTTCTGCGATGCGAGCCAGTTGGCGGCGTCCTTGCCGATGCCGGGCGCGCCGCTGTTATAGGTCGCGTTCTGGGCCGGGAATTGCTCGAAGAGGTCGCCCCAGCCGGTGTGGATGATGACGATGTCGGCCTCGCGCAGCGTCACGTTGTACATCTTGAGGCCGGCCTGCAGGTCGGCGCTGGTGATCACGGTGCCCTTGTCGAGGCAGGGCTTCTTGCACGCCGAGTTGCCCTTGAACTTGCCGGCCGCCTGGAACACCTTCACCATGTCGATGATCACGCCGCGAGTCGCGAACGACTTCAGGTGCTCGAGGCCGAGCCTCGTCATGTTGTTCTGGTTGATGTATTTGCCCATCGGCGTCTGGTTGTAATAGCAGTCCTTGCGCCCGATGTGGCCCATGCCGTCCAGGTGCGTCCCGACGTGACTCTGGCTGAGCCACGTGTCCTCCATGTAGGTCAGCTCGTTCTCGCCGAAGGAGGCGCCCGGGGCGAGGCTGGTCGCGGTGAGGATCGTCTTCGTGAAACGCGTTCCGAAGAGCGGCACGCCGTCCGTGAGCGGGTAGGACATCGTGATGACCTTGCCGGTCTGGATCTCGGCGGCTGCGGCCTTCGTCACCGCGGCGGTGACCCGGTTGGTCGCACCGGTCTGGTCATTGGGACCCCACGGCGAGGCCGGCACGAGCTTCTTGCAGTCAGTTTGGGCGAACGCAGCTGACCCGAGCGAGAGGAAGAACAGCAAGACTCCGGCCGCAACCAGCGCTGTGCGAGCCATGATCGAAACTCCTTCCGCGGTGAAAGGCAAGGCACGAACCTTGATGCGCCGCGGATGGTATGCCTCCGGCGCGGTGTGGTCAAGCCCACCGGCGGTGCGACGCGTCAAACCAAGCGCTTGACGAGCCGCGGGAAGGCTGCCCACACTCACGGCCCATGCCGTTACGGCTTCGCGTGGTGATGCTGCTCGTCGCTCTCATGATGCTGCTCGGCGTCGCCACGCCGCCCGTGATCGAGGATCACCTCGAGGTCGGCTTCTGCAGCGCCGATTGTCCGGTCCAGCACGACGGCCACACCACCGCGCTCGCTCCACCGCCGCCCGCAAGCGGCACCCGGCGCTCGGCGCCCGTCAGCATTGCCGCCGCGCGGCTCGCCGACGCCGAGCTCGGCGCCGTCGACGCGCCCGACGCGCCGCGCGCTCCGCCCTCCGCCTGACCGACCGCTCGCGTCACTGAGTTCCGTGCCGGCCACGCCGGCGCGATCGAGCCACGCTCAACGGAGGATGCCATGCGCACGCACGAACGCCGTTCGCTCTCGCTCCTGGTCGTGCTGTCGTTCAGCATCCTGACGGGCTCCGCGCACGCCCAGGACGCCGACGCCCTGCGGCGCGAGCTGGAAGCGTTGCGCCAGCAGTTCGCGACCGTCACCGCGTCCTACGAACAGCGCCTGAAAGCGCTCGGCGATCGTCTCCAGCAGCTCGAGGGGCGCGCCGCGCCGGCCGCGCCGGCGCCGGTACCGTCGCCGACCACGACCGCGCCGGCCGCCGACGCGCCAACGCTTGCCGACCTGGCCCGCCCACGACAGCCGTTCGGCCTCGCCCAGCCGGGTCGCGTGCTGCTGTTCGACATCGGCGTCAGCGGGGATTTCGTGACGGACTTCACCTCGCCGACCCGCGAGCGGCGGCACGACGGCACCTTCGCCGGGCGCGAGAATCGGCTCTTCCCGCGCGAGGTGGAGCTGGAATTCTTCGGCCGGGTCGATCCCTACGCGAGCGCGGTGGTACGGGTCAGCGCCGGGGAGGAGCCGACCCAGGGCGCCTCGTCGTCGCGCGAGCTGCGCGTCCGCCTCGACGAGGCCAACGCCACGCTGCTAACCCTGCCGCTCGGCACCACGGCGCGATTCGGGCTGATGCGGCCCCGGTTCGGCACGCTGAACACCGTCCACCAGGACGATCTGCCGCAGGTCGACCGGCCCAACGTGCTCGCGCGCTTCTTCGGCGAGGAGGAGCTGGACGGCGAGCGCGGCGTCGAGGCGTTCTGGGTCCTGCCCTTTTCCACCTACCACGAGCTCTCGCTCGGCGTCTTCGGCGGCGACAACGAGGCGGCGTTCGGCCGCGGCTCGCTGCGCGATCCGCTGCTCATCGGCCGCTGGCGTACGTTCTTCGAGCTCCATGAGCTCGGCGGGCTGCAGCTCGACACGTCCGCGGCCACCGGCACCACGGCGGATGGCGACCGCAACACCGTGGTCGGGCTGGGCGCCAAGTACAAGTGGATCGGCCCCGGTTCCGGATTCCCGGTGCTCACGCTGGCCGCCGAGGGGCTGGGCGGCTTCCGCGGCGTGGACACCGACTCGGGCGGCGACGGGCACGTCGAGCGCTGGGGCGCGTACGCGTACGCCCAGTACGACGTCAATCGTCGCTGGGCCGCCGGCCTGCGCGGCGACTGGACCGAGCTGCCCGTCGAGCGCGGCCAGGAGTGGGCGCTATCGCCGTACGTTCAGTTCAAGCCGTCGGAGTTCCTGCGCTTCCGGCTGCAGTACAAGCACACCGAGGGCCGGGGCGCCGTCGAGCGCTCGGCCGAAGAGTTGTTCTTGCAGGGCAGCTTCATCCTGGGTGCGCATCCCACGGAGAGGTTTTAGCCGTGCGAACCGTCAGCCGACCGCTTCTTTGCGCTCTGACTGCGCTCGCGCTCATCGCGACCGTGGCGGCCCCTTGGTCCGGTGCGCCGGCGCAGTCCCGTCTGCGTGTGCTGGCCACCCTGCCCGACCTGTGGGCGATCACGCGCGCGATCGTCGGCGATCTGGGCGAGGTCCAGGTGGCGACGCGTCCCGGACAGAACCCGCACGACCTGGAGATCCGACCGAGCCAGTTCGTGCTGGTGAAACGGGCCGAGATCCTGGTGCGCAACGGCCTCGACGAGGACGCGTGGATCGACGCGATCATCGAGAGCAGCGGCAACCCGCGGCTGCTCCGCGGCGCGCCGAGCGTCGTCGAGGCGGTGCGGGGCCTCACCATCTTGAAGATACGCACCGGCCCCATCGACCGCTCGCTGGGCGACGTCCACCCGTCCGGCAATCCGCATTTCACGCTGGATCCCGGCACGCTCCCCGTCGTGACCGCCAACATCGTGGCCGGGCTGGGCCGCCTGCGTCCGGACCTCGCCGAGCGGCTCGACGCCAATCGTCGCGCGTTCCTCGACGACGTCGCCGCGGCCGCGCACCGGTGGAGCGACGCGCTCGCACCGCACCGGGGCGCGCCGCTCGTGAGCTATCACGACAGCTGGCCCTACTTCTATCAGGCGTTCGGCCTGGAAGACCTGGGCGTCATCGAGGATCGTCCCGGCGTGCCGCCGTCGCCGCGGCACCTGATCGCGCTCATCAGCCAGATGCGCCAGCGGCGCGCCAAGGTCGTCCTCGTCGAGAGCTGGTACCCCACCGACACGGCAGCCGCGGTGGCCCGCGCGGCCGGCGCCCGGGTGCTGGTGCTGCCGCAAAGCCCCGGCGCTGTGAAGGGCACAGACACCTACATCGCGCACCTGGACTTCCTGGTCACGTCTCTCGCGCGCGCGCTCGTGGAGTGAGCGGCGCGCTCCCGGCCCGCGCGTCACCCGGGCGCCATTCGGAGAGGCCCGGCTGCGCGGCGCGCCTGGCCTGTCGTCGAGTCGCACCGTAGCAGCTGCTCGCATAACCAGGTCACGGGGTTCAGTCCGGTGGAGGGCGGTGTCGGTGTCCGAAGCGAAGCACGACGCGCATGATGCGCGCCCTCTTGACGTTCGTTCGTCAGACGCGGCTCACCGCTGCGTTGGCCTGCTCGAGCCCGCACGACATGTCCATGGCGCTGTACATCACCGCGGCAGTCGCGAGGTGCTCTCCAGCTTGCTGCTGCTTGCCGATGTGCGCGTAGAGCTTGCCGAGGCCGAGATGGCAGTGAGCGACGAGCGGGCGCATGCCCAACGTCTCGGCAAGAGTGAGCGCTTGTCGGTAGCACGTTTCAGCTTCTACTGCATCCACAGGATCGCGCCGCGACACGATCTCGCCCAGAGACCGGAGCGCCCACGCTTCGTCCGGCCGTAGCTTGTGCTCACGGGCAAAATCGAGGGCTTGATTGGCAAGCCGGATCGCATCGTCGATTCGGTTGACCAGCCGATACCCTTCGCTCAGGTAGATAAACGGCTGGGCTTTCCGGTCTCCCATCGAGATGGATTGTTCGGTCGCCCGTTCGAGAAGCGCCAAGCCCTCGGCGAGGCGCCCGGACAGGGCGTACGCATAGCCGAGGTGCGCAGCGATTCCGAAAAACCAGGTGGGAATGTTCCAAGCCCTCCAGAGTCGATGGCTGCGCTCGAAGACTGAGACTGCCTCCTTGAGATCGCCTTTGCGCAGGTAGACATACCCGAGACCACGATATGCACCGACAAGGCTGTAGGGTTGGTCCACCATCTCGGCGATCCGCAGTGCTTCCTCTCCCCTGGCGATCCCCTGCACGAACGCTCCTTGGTCGGCAAGTGAGTGGACCGACCAGACGCGAGCCAGAATCGAGGGTAGGGCCGCCTCACCGAAACGTCCACGGATCCGGTCGCCTTCGAGGGAGTCGATGCTGCTTTGGAAACATTCATCCGCACGACGGTGGTCACCAAGGTGTAAGTACGTCTGTCCCAGCCGTAGATTTGCCACGACCTCGAGGTTGAAATCGCTATGGGCCTGGGCGATGGCATGAGCGCGGTGGCCGACCTTCAGAGCCCGGTCGAGGTCACTCAATAACCAGAAATGGAAGGTCATGAACGCCGAAATCCATCCCAGCCGGCGCTGATCGCCAATGCTCTCGGCGAGGATTTCACCCTCGCGAAGGTGATCGAAGACTCGCCCGAACTCTCCGAGGGGAGTGAGCGAATTGCGAAGGTCGAGCCGGAGGTCGATAGCCTGCTCGATCGTCTCGCGATTCTCGGGGAGATGCGCGAGGGCGGTGAGCGCCTGCTCGAAGCATGCGACGGCTTCCCGGTAGGCGGAACGTGCGGCGGCCTTCACCCCGGCCTGACGGGAGTAGGCGACGGCCTTGTCCCAGATCTCGCCCCGGAGGGCATGGTAGGCGAGACGATCGACCTGCTCGGTCAGCCGGTCGGCATAGAGTCGTTCGACCGCCTCCATGGTCCGAGCATGAAGGGCCCGCCGGCGGTCGTTGAGGATGCCCGCGTAGCAAACCTCGTGGCTTAGCGCGTGCTTGAACGCGTACTGCAATTCGGGAACGAGTGTCGTCTCGTACAGGAACTCGGTCCTCCGAAGCCGCATGAGACCGGCGCTGAGCGGCTCTTCCGGCAGGTCCGCCACGGCTCGGAGCAAGGCGAATGGCACATCCTTGCCGATGGCAGCCGCTATCTGCAGAAGCGCCTTGTCGTCGGGCGGCAGCCGACCGATGCGCGCTTCGAGTACCGCGTGGACGGTAGCGGGCACCTGAATGTCGTGAGCGGGAAGCGCGAGCCGATAGTGACCGCGATCGCCAACGAGCACGCCCGTCTCGACCGCCGCCCGCACGCTCTCCTCCAGGAAAAACGAGTTGCCGCCAGCGCGATCGATCAAAACGGCTTTCAGCGCCGCCGTGGCGACTTCCTGTCCGACCAGGCTATCCAGAAAGGCGCGGGCGTTCTCGACCGAGAGGGGATCGACTCGAATTTGAGCGTAACAACTCTTATTGCCCCACGTGTGCTGGTACTCGGGCCGATAGCTGACGAGAAGCAGCACACGATGGCTCGCGAGGCTGTCGACCAGGGTGTCGAGCACGGCCTGCGTCGCCGAGTCGATCCAGTGGAGATCCTCGACGACAAGGATCACCGGCTGGCGGCGACTCTCCTCGAGGATCAGGAGCTTGACTGCCTCCAGCGTTCGTCGCCGTTTCTGCGATGGGTCGAGCGCCGACCATTCCGAGTCGTCGGCAGGTAGGTCGAGAAGCGCGAGGAGCGCCGGCGGCAGTGCCGGACTCCTCCGCGTCATGCGTTCCCGCACCGTGCCCGCGTCGTCGTGCGGCTCGATCTGGAAGTACAGCTTCAGCAGATCGATCACAGGCAGATATGGCGTCGCCTTCGCGTACGAGGCCGCGCTGCTGACAAGGATCAGTGCATCCCGGCTGCGTTGCGACTCGATGAACTCCCAGAAGAGCCGTGACTTGCCGACGCCGGGCTCACCGACCACTCCAATGACCTGCCCGCGGCCCTTCCGCGTGTGCTCGAGGGCCTCGGCGAGGCGCTCGAGCTCACGGTCTCGGGCCACGAGGGGCGTGAGCTGATCGCCCACTCCCAACGGCGTTCGTCCGAGGCCCGCGAGCCGGTACGCCTTCGCTGCGTGCTTTCCGTTCGCCGCGAGGGGCGCGATGACGAAGCGCCGATCGAGAAACGCGCGCGTCGCTTCGCTCACGAGGATGAGCCCCGGCTGCGTATTTGCCATGACGGCGTCGAGCTGCGTGCATACCTCGCGCTTGGACTCATGCTCCAGTCGCGCCATACCACCGAGTTGGGCGACTAATACCTC
>QHSB01000023.1 GCA_003220335.1 Candidatus Rokuibacteriota bacterium | reverse complement strand
TCCGCGCGCTCGTGCGGCGACATAGCGGCCGAGACTGACGCCCGCCTACTCTTCTTCACAACCCGCGGTATACGTCGCCAGCCGTGTGATGTCCGACTCGGGCCTCCCACCTAATTCATCAACCAGTCGAGGATTCTCGGATTCTCGTCGCGCGGATACGCGTGTGAGAGGTCCGCGATCTGGCGATAGACGAGCCGGGCGCCGGCGGCGGTCAAGACGTCGCGCGCCAGCTGCGCCGTCTCGACCGGGAACATCCAGTCGAGCTCGCCGTGAACGAGGTAGATCGGGAGGTCGCGCGCGCGGGCGAGGGCGCCGGCGGCGAGCAGCGCGGGGTGCAGCACGCCACACGCCGGCGCCAGGTGCGTGAAGGGCGCGCCGTCGCGCAGGCCCGCGAGAAATGCGTAGGTGGCGCCGTCCGACATCCCGGTCAGGAGCACGCGCGCGCGGTCGACGGGATAGCGCGCGGCCACCGACTCGACCATCCGCAGAAGGCTGAGCCCGTCCACGTCGTCGCCCATGAGCGACCACGTGCGCCCGCGCGCGGTCGGCGCCAGCACGAGGACATCGCGTGCCCGCGCCTCGCGCAGCCACGACCAGAGAAAATCGCGACCGTGCCCGTGGCCGCCGTGGAGGGCAACCACCAGCGGCATCGCCGCGCCCGGCTCCCAGGTCTCGGGGACGTAGAGCGAGAAGCCGCCGCGGGCGTCGCGCTCGTTGTCGGCGTGCAGCACGCCCACGCGCGCGGCGCCGTCCTCGCGCAGCGCGCCCGCGCGCAGGCGCCCGACCAGCGCGTCGTCGTCGCGGTGCGCGGGATCGAGGAACCAGCGGCTCACGGGATCGAGGGCCGCGGCCAAGGGATAGAGCGCCTCCTGCACGCGGGCGAAGCGCCGCAGGGCGCGGTAGAGGTCGAACGGATCTTTGGACTCGCGCGCGGCGGTGGCAAAGGCCGCGAGCATCTCGAGCGTCTGCCGGCCGACGGCGAGGAGCCGCTCGCGCATGAAGGCGACATCGTCGGGCCAGGGGGCCTGTTCGAGCGTGCTCAGCGGCGCGGCCACGGCCTCGGTCTGCGGTGCCAGCACCTCGGCGAGCCGCTCGGCGGCGGGCGGATGGAGATAGCGCTGCACCCACACCATGCGCTCAAGCGTGTCGAGCAGCGGGAGCAGGAGCCTCTCGATCGCGTCCATCACGGCGGCCGGCGTCGGCATCGTCGACTCGATGTTAAAGCCGGCGGACGCGCGGGAACAGCAGCGCGGTCGCGCCGGCCAGCAGGACGAGGGCGACGCCGCTGGCGCCGAAGGCGACGCTGACGCCGAAGAGCGACGCGAGGGCGCCGATCTGCAGCTGCCCGAGCGGGGCGAGGCCGATGGCCACGACCCAGGCGCCGCCGGCCCGGCCGCGCAGGTGGCCCGGCACGCTCAGCTGCAGCAGGCTCTGCGCGAGCAGGTCCGCGAGCGCGCCGACGGCGTTCACGACGATGAGCACCGCGACCACTCCCGCGACGCCGACGACGTACGGGGCCAGCCCGAGGCCGACGAGGCTCGCTCCGAACGACAGGAGCACCGTCACGAAGAACGCCCCGCCGCCGTCGACGCGGCGGCGGGCCGAGGCGACCGCGAGCCCGACGACGCCGCCGACGGAGCGCGCGGCGTTCAGCGCGCCGAGACCCTCGGGCCCGATGGCGAGCACGTCGCGCGCCAGGCTCGGCAAGAGCGCCTGGTGCGAGAAGCCGAGGACCTCGGCGGCGGCGGTGAGCATCATGAGCACGAGCAGCGGGCGGTCCGTCCGCATCGCCGTCGCGAAGCCGACGACGCTGGCCCACAGCGAGCCGGGCGCCGGCCGTGCGGCGCGCGGCGGGCTCGAGGCAGGCAGCAGCACGAGTGCGCCCGCCAGAAATCCGGACGCGACCGCGAGATACGCCGCGCCCGAGCCGAAGCGCGCGATGATCGCCCCGACGCCGAGCGAGCCGAGCAGCCAGCCGAGCCGCATGGCGACGCCGAGCACCGCCAGGCCGGGCACGAGCGCGGGGGCGCCAACGACGTCGTGCGTGTAGCTCTGCCGCGCCGCGTGCTCGAGCCCGCGCAGGGTCCCCGCGGCCAGCGTCAGCAGCAGCACGTGCGCGAGGCCGACCTGGCCGAGCAGCGTGAGCGCGCCGAGCGCCGACGCGGTGAGCGCCTGGCCGGCGCCGGTCAGCATCAGGAGCTGGTGGCGCGGGAAGCGATCGGCGAGCGCGCCCGCCGGCACGCCCACGAAGAACAGCGGGAGCATCCGCATCCCCATCGCCACGCCGACGAGCAGGGGCGAGTTCGTCAGCTCGAGCGTGAGCCAGCCGAGCACGACGGTCTCCCCCATCATGCCGACGGAATTGAGGAGCACCGAGGCGCCGAGCCGGCGGAAGTCGGGGAGGCGGAAGAGCGCGAGTCGGAAGATGGGCACCATCGTGCGGTAGAATCCCCGCCATGTCCACCGGACGACCGACGGCGCTCCTCCTCAACGCCGGCCACGCGCTCGATCACCTCTTCTTGCTGATCTTCGCGACCGCTGTCGGCACCATCGCCGCCGACTGGGGAATGGTCTGGCAGGACCTGATGCCCTACACGGTCGGCGCCTTCGTGATGTTCGGGCTCGGCTCACTGCCCGCGGGCCGCCTGGGCGATCTCTGGGGCCGCCGCGCGATGATGGTGATCTTCTTCCTCGGCATGGGCGTGTCCGGCCTGCTGATCGCGCTGACCTCGGGGGTGTGGACGCTCGCGGCCGCGCTGACGCTCATGGGCGTGTTCTCGTCGATCTACCATCCGGTCGGCATCCCGATGCTCGTGCAGGGGAGCAAGAACCCTGGATTCACCATCGGCGTCAACGGTCTCTTCGGCAACCTCGGCATCGCGGTCGCCGCGATCCTCACCGGCCTCCTCGTCAAGCACATCGGCTGGCGCGCCGCGTTCGCGGTGCCCGGCGGCCTCGCGCTGCTCTGCGGCGTGCTGTTCCTGGCCGTGGTGCCGAGGGAGGAGATGGCGCCGGCCAAGCGGCCGCGAAAGTCCGTGGACCTGCCGCGTGCGGTGATGGCGCGCGTGCTCGCCGTGATGACGCTGGCGGCGATCTCCTCGAGCCTCATCTTCAACTTCACGACCAACGGCAACGGTCAGCTGCTGGCCGAGCGCCTGCGTGGGCTGGTCGACGATCCCGCCACCCTCGGCGTGCTGCTGGCGGTCGTGTACACGATCGCCTCGCTCGCCCAGCTCGTGGTCGGCAAGCTCATCGATCGTTATCCGCTCAAGTGGGTCTACCTGCCGATCGTGGCCGCGCAGGCGCCGCTGTTCCTGCTGGCCGCGCCCGCCGGCGGCTGGCCGCTCTACGTGACGGTCGTGGCCTTCATGATCTTCGTGTTCGGCGCTATTCCGTTCGTGGACGCCATGATCGTGCAGTACGTCGACGACCGGATGCGCTCGCGCGTGGCCGGCATGCGGCTCACGGTGTCGTTCGGCGTCGCCTCGCTCGCCGTCTACGTGCTCGGCCCCACCGTGAAGGCGGCCGGCTTCGGCACGCTGCTCACGGTGATGGCGGCGATCTCCGCCTTCACCACGCTGTGCGTGGCGCTGCTCCCCGGCCGGCTCCCCGTCGGGGCGCCGGCGCCGCTGGCCGCCGCGCCGGTCGCCCAGCGCTGACGTTCCCCCGCGAGGAGATCCGCGCGTGAAGATCACGGCCGTCACCCCGTTCATCGTCGACCCCGGCTACGGCAAGAACTGGCTCTTCGTGAAGGTCGAGACCTCCGACGGCCTGCACGGCTGGGGTGAGTGTTACACCCAGGCCGACCGCGATCACTCGATCGCCGCCTTCGTGCACCAGCTCGCGCGCTATCTGGTCGGCCGCGACGCCGGCCACATCCGCCACTTCACGCACTGGGCCTATCACGACTTCGCTGCCAAGCGCGGCTCTCTGGACTTCTTCGGAGCCGTCAGCGGGATCGAGCAGGCGCTCTGGGACCTCGCGGGCAAGCGGCTCGGCGTGCCCGTGGTGAGCCTGCTCGGCGGTCCGTGCCGTGAGCGGATCCGCGTCTACGCCAACGGCTGGTACTCGGGCGCGAAGACGCCGGCCGACTACGCGGCGAAGGCCAAGGCCACGGTGGCGCGCGGCTTCAGCGCGCTGAAGTTCGATCCGTTTCCGGGGCCGTGGCGCACGCACATCACGCGCGACGCCGAGCGGCAGGTGGTGGAGACGGTGCGCGCCGTGCGGGATGCCGTCGGCGCCGGCGTCGATCTGCTGATCGAGGTGCACCGCCGGCTGGCCCCGATGCACGCGGTCCGCGTGGCGAGGCTGCTCGAGCCGTTCGATCCGTTCTGGTACGAGGAGCCCGTCTCGGCGCGCGATCTCGGCGCCCTGGCCGAGTGCCGACGCGAGATCCGCACCCCGATCGTCACCGGCGAGGAGCTCTACACGCGGTTCGAGTTCCGCGAGGTCTTCGAGCGGCGCGCGGCCGACATCATCAACCCCGACGTGTGCAACGTCGGCGGTATCGAGGAGCTGCGGGAGATCGCGGCGATGGCCGAGGCGTACCACGTCGTCGTCTCGCCCCACAACTACAACTCCACCACCGTCGGTCTCGCCGCCACCCTGCAGGTGTCGGCGGCCATTCCGAATTTCCTGATCACCGAGTACTTCGTGAATTTCGAGGCGCGCGGCGCCGAGATCACCGTGCATCCGCTGCGGGTCGAGCAGGGCTACGTGGCGCTGCCGACGGCGCCCGGGCTCGGCGTCGATCTGCGCGAGGACGTCATGGCGCGCCACGCCTACCGCGAGTTCCCCGCCCGCGCGGTGCCGACGCCGCGCGACGAGGGGCCATAGGAGATCGCCATGCTCGTTCGCGCCGTCGCCACCCTCGTGATGCTCGCGCTCGCCGCCGGCTGCGCGAGCGCGCCGCCACGCCCGGTCGACCTGACCGAGCTGGGCGTGGCCGACGCCGCCGAGCTGATCCGCGCCAGGAAGGTCAGCAGCCTCGAGCTCACCCAGGCGTACCTCGCGCGCGCCGAGGCCAATCGCGACCTCAACGCGTTCATCACGCTCGATCGCGAGGGCGCGCTGGCCGCCGCGCGGCGGGCGGACGCCGAGCTGCTCCTCGGCGCCCGGCGGAAGGATGCCCTGCACGGCGTGCCGCTGGTGGTGAAGGACAACACCCACGTGGCCGGGTTGCCCAACTCCGCCGGCACCCCCGGGCTGCGCGACTTCGTCCCGACGGAGCACGCGCCGACCGTGAGGTCGCTCGTCAACGCGGGCGCGGTCATCCTCGGCAAGACGAACATGCACGAGCTGGCCTTCGGCATCTCCGGCTACAACGAGGCGTTCTTCACGGCGCCGCCGATCGGCACGCGCAATCCTTACGACCGGACGCGCATCGCGGGCGGCAGCAGCAGCGGCACCGGCGCCGCCATCGCCGCGCGGCTGGCGCCCGGCGGGCTCGGCAGCGACACCGGCGGCTCGGTCCGCATTCCCGCGGGCCTGACGGGCGGCGCCGGGCTCCGGCCGACCCTCGGGCGCTACAGCCAGGAGGGCGTGACGCCGATCGCGCACTCGCGCGACACCGTCGGGCCGATGGCGCAGACCGTCGTCGACGTCGCACTCCTCGACTCGGTCGTCATGCACGGCAAGATCCCGCCGACGGCGTCGCTGAGCGGCGTGCGGCTCGGCATCTACCGCGCGTACTTCTTCGCCGACCTCGACGCCGACACGAGGGCCAATGTCGACGCCGCGCTGGAGAAGCTCAAGGCCGCGGGCGTGACGATCGTCGAGGTCGACATGCCCGATCTCAAGGCGCTGAACGACCGGGTCAGCTTTCCGGTGGCGCTCTATGAGGCCTACGACGATCTCAAGGCGTACCTCGCGAAGTACCGCACCGGCAAGACCATCGAGCAGGTGGCCGCGCAGATCGCGAGCAAGGACGTGAAGGGCACCTACGAGACGCTCGTGGTGCCCCGCAAGCTGCCCGGACCCACCGGCCCCGTCGACGCGGAGCCGATCTACCGCGGCGCCATCTTGAACGCGCGGCCGGCGCTGCTCAAGCACTTCGTCGATACGTTCGAGAAGTACGCGGTGGAGGCGCTGATCGGCCCCACGACACCGAGCGTCGCCGTGCCCCAGGGTCCGGAGGCGTCGAGCCTCGAGACGTTCGTGCGGTTCATCCGCAACACCGACCCTGGCAGCAACGCGGGCATGCCCGGCCTCACGATCCCCGCCGGTCTCGGCCCGACCACGCGGCTGCCGGTGGGCCTCTCGCTCGACGGCCTGCCCGACAGCGACGAGCGCCTGCTCGCGGTGGGTCTGGCGATCGAGCACGTGCTCGGGCGCACGCCGCCGCCGCCGAGCCGCTAGTCGCCGGTCGGAGTATCAAGGGGTGCCACGGCTTGGCCAGGGCGCCCCGAACGTTGGGGGGCCATTTCGGGGCCCAGGCATGAGGCGCGAGGTCGAGGCGCGCCCCGGCTCCTCCGGGGCGCGACGAGCGTTGGGGGGGTTGGGGGGCCATTTCGGGGCCCCCCCATTTCTAACGCTCGACGCGTCCGCGCCCGGGACGCTCGTCGCGCTCGGCGTGATCGGCCGCGGCCTTCGGGGACGTGCGGCGCGCGTCGCCGCGATCCACCGCCGGCGCCGGCGCATGGGCGGCGGGCGCCGGCGTGGCCGCGCGGGCCGCGGGCGCGGGCAGCGCCCCGTGACGCTCGCCGCCCTCGCGCCGCCACGGCGAGACACGATTGGCCGGCTCGCCGGGAAGCGCGCGCGGCGCCGGATCTTGTGGCCGGCCGACCGCGCGCCCGGCGTCGGGCCGGGCCTCCGGCCGCGCCGGCGCCGCCCGCGGCTCGGCGCGCTGAGCCTCGAACCGCGGTGGCACCGACGCGCGCTGGCGCTCGACCTGGCTGGCGCCGAAGGGCGCGCGTGGCGCCGTTGGTGCCGTCGTCGTCGACGCCGGCCTCGGCGCGGGCACGATGCGCGGCGCGGGCGTCGTGACGGCCGGAGCCGAGCGGTCGCGTCCCACGTCGGGCCGCTCGACGCGCGCGACCGGCCGGCGCGTCGCGACGACCTGGCGCTGCTGAATCTGCGGGGGCGGCTTCACGGCGGCGCCGCTGCCGGCGACGAAGCTCGACGCGTCGGGCGTGACGCGCAGCCGCCCGTGAATCGGCTCGAGCCGCCGCACGTCGA
>QHSB01000022.1 GCA_003220335.1 Candidatus Rokuibacteriota bacterium | reverse complement strand
GTTCTCGCGAACGGCACGTCCCTGCACGTCGCGAGGACGCTCGACATGGCCCTCGACCTCGGTGGCGCCGTCGAGACGTTCCACAACATGGGCCTCGTGCACGGCGCGCTACGCTCGAGAAACGTGATGCTGCTCGAGGACGGGCGCGTCAAGTTGCTGGACCTGGAGCTGGCGGCTCTTCGGGACGGCCCGGCGCTGAGCGCCACCGGCAGTCCGTCCCCCCCAGAGTCCCTCGCGCCGGAGCAGATCCGCCAGGCTCCGGTGACCGAGAAGACGGACATCTACGCCTTCGCGATCATCGTCTTCGAAATGCTCTGTGGCCTCCCGCCGTTCCGTGGCACGACGCGCGAGGCCGTCCTCGCCGCGCAGTCCGCGGCGCCGCCGACGTGGGTGCGAGAACGCCGGCGCGGCGTCCCGGTCTCGGTCCAGCGCATCCTCACGGACGCCCTGAGTGAGCAGCCGGAGCGGCGGCCATTCATGCCGGAGCTCCTCAACGCTCTCGTGGTGAAGGCACCGGCGCAGGCGACACGACGGGCCACTGCGATCACGAGCGCCGTCATCCTGGCGGCGCTGGTCGCCGTGCCGGTGACGTGGGGCATTGTCGCGCTACGCTCCTCACCGGCCCCCCAGGCCGTCTACGGGGTCCTGCCGACCGTTTCCGGGCCGGCGCCGATGAAGCCCCCAGCAACCTCGCCTGCGCCACCGGTGACGCGCCCGACGCCGCCGTCAATGCCTTCGAGCCCGTCACACGCGGTCAGGACGGTGCCCCGCGAGCCCGCGAGGCGGGCTGCCGCCGACACCGCGGCCGCACGGGCGCCGGCATCACGCGCCGACGAGGATCATGATCCCGGCGCCGTCATCGACTGGCTGCTGACGGAATCCTCGCGCCGCGGTAAGTGACGCGAGGGGGACGCTCGAAAGCGGCTCGAGCCTCAGCGGAACAGCGAGCGCGCAAGCAGCGCGCCGATCGTCGGCTGCCGCAGCAGTGCCACGATCACGTCGCGGTGCCAGTTGAACCGCGCGGTGCGCTGGACGAGCGCCTGGACGTCGTTCGAGGCCGCCGCCGCGATCAGCCGATCGATCTCGACGTCGGTGAGTCGCGTGAGCCGACCGCGCAACCAGTCCGCCACACGCAGCTCCTGGCCGAGGCGGTCGTTCCAGGCGCGCTCGTAGCCCGCAAGGATCGCTTCGTCGAAGCGGCCGGCCTGGAAGGCCTCGAGCAGCGTCTCAGCCGCGAGCGACGCCGTCAGGAGGCTGTAGAAGATACCGCCGCCGGTCGTCGGCTTGGTGAAGCCCCCCGCGTCGCCGACGGCGAGCAGCCGCTCCGTATAGGTCCTCGGCAGGGGCTTGAGCGGCAGCAACCGCCGGATCGGGTCGCCGGGTTCCTCGTGCAGCCGGGCCCGCACGTCGGGGCGTTGCAGGAACGCTCTGAGGTGCTCGGCGGCGTTCCCCCGCGCCATCACGCCGAGCTTGAGACGCGGCCGGCGCTCGCGCACGATCGGTACCGCCCACACGAAGCCGTCGGGGGCCGTGGACCGCCCGAAATAGATCTCCACGCCCTCGGACGGGTCGGCGTCCACCTCGACCTGCGCCGTATGGATGAGCTGGCCCGGCAGCCCGAGGCCGAGCCGGCGCTGGAAGGCATACGAGACGCCGCAGGCCAGCACGCACGCCCGCGCCTCGATCTGCCGCCCCGACGCGTGCAGCGTCACGCGCTCGCGAGTGACCTCGATGTCGTCCACGCGCGAGCCCGTCAGTACCGAGGCTCCGGACCGCGTGGCACGCTCGGCGAGGCTGCGGTCGAACGCCGCCCGGTCCAGGACGAAGAGGCGCTCCTTTCCGAACCCATCCCAGCGCGTGTCGGTATGCCCTCCACCGGGCGCGACGAGCCGAGCGCGCGTGACACCACCCAGGATCATCTCGTCGGGGATCTTCACGAACTCGGCGATCTCGAGCGAGGCGATACCCGTGCAGTGGGTGGGGGCGCCGATGTCGTCGTGGTCCTCGAGCAGGAGCACCTCGAGACCCGCTTCTGCGATGAGCGAGGCCGACAGCAACCCCGCGGGGCCACCCCCGACGATCGCGACATCGATCACGCCGCGAGTATAAGGCGGCTGATCCGGTGGGTCCTAATTCTTACTCAGAACTTCTGGCCGCGATGCTCCCATTTCCCCCGGAACGTGATCCAGAAGGACAACATGATCAGCCGCACGTCTAGCCAGAATGTCTGCTTCCCTATATAGAGCCGGTCGTAGCGGAACTTGTCTCGCCGCCGGATGTCCCGGTCCGCGTAGATCTGCGCGACTCCGGTGAGCCCCGGCGTCACTCGGTGGCGCTCCTGATAGCCGGGGATCGTGTCGATCGACACCGTCTCCCCCGCTCCGTTGACCTCGATCTCCTGCGGCATCAGCGCCCGCGGCCCCACGAAGCTCATGTCGCCACGAAAGATGTTCCACAGCTGCGGCAGCTCGTCCATCGCCGTGGCGCGGAGGATGCGGCCTACGCGGGTGACGCGCGCGTCGCCGGCGGTGGCCTGCCGCGGCCCGAAGCGGCGGTCCGAATCGGGGCCAGAGAGGGGCAGACAGCAGCAGGCCGATGCCCGACAGCGTGACGTCCAGGCCGCGCTTCGCCGCGGGCGTGAGGTGCGGCATCGCCGTCCGCGTCAGCCGCGCATAGAGCGCTGTGACGCGTTCGACCATCCGCTCGACGGTGAATTCCGCGTGGAGCCGCCGCCGCCCCTGCCGTCCCAGCTTCTCCCGAAGGACCGGGTCCTCCAGCAGGCGCGCGATCGCTCTGCGCAGGGCGTGAGGGTCGCCGGGGGCGACGATCAATCCGGTCTCACCGTCACGGTTCACCCATGGCACCCCGGTCGGCAGATCCGTGCTGACGATCGGCTTGGCGCACGCCATGGCCTCGAGCTGCACGACGCCGAACGCTTCGTTGGGCGCGACCGACGGCAGCACGAAGACGTCGCAGGCGTGGTACAGCGCGAGCAGGTCCGCGTCGGACACCTCGCCGACGAAGTGGACCTGCCGTGTGACGGCAAGGGCGTCGGCGAGCCGCCGAAGCTCACCGTCGAGGGGGCCCGAGCCGACGACCACGGCGTGAGCCTCGAGGCCGCACAGCGCGCGTAACAGGACATCGACGCCCTTGTAGGGCACCAGCCGGCCGACGAACAGCAGCAGCGGCCTTCCGTACCGCGCGCGAGCGTTCAGCGCCGCTTCCTGCAGGGCCGGCGTCGAAGCGAAGCCCCTGGGATCGATCCCGAACGGGACGACGACACATTTGTCGCGGTGAGGCGCGAGCTCATGAGCGTGCTCGATGAGCCTCGGGGACGAGACCACGATGGCATCCGCACGCCGCAGGCCCCAGCGCAGCAGCGGGCCATAGAAGCGGTAGAACCATCGATGCGGGATCACCTGGCTGTGGAACCAGACCACGAGCCGTCCCGCCGGTCGTGCCAGCCAATACGAGAGCAGCGCGAGCGGGTTCGGCTCGTGGACCACGACCACGTCGGCGCGGCTCCGCGCCAACCGTCGCGGAAAGCCTGGGGACAGCGCCACCGTGCCCACCGCGCCGAAGCGCGCAACCCGCGTCACCGCGACACCCCGGTACATCTCTTCGACGGTGCGCGGACCGGAGTTCGCCGCGAGGACGCGCGTGTCGACGCGGCCGCACTCCCCTTCCGCCAGGAGCTGCAGGACACGCTCCATGCCTCCGCGCACGGGTGGATAGAACTTTCCGACGTGTTGAATTCGCAGGTCAGCCTCCGTTTTCCGCAAGAACCTCTCGGTAGATGTCGACCATTCTGTGAGCGTAGTCGGGCCACCCGAACTTCCGTGCGTGAGCGATCCGTTCCTGCCGCTCGATCGGGAGCGCCGGGTCTCTGTGTTCCCGCAGCTGTGCCAGAACCGCCGCGACCCAGGCCGGCACGCCGCCGACGGGGCAATAGGTCGCCACCGACCCCCCGGTCTCGCGCAGGGCTGGAATGTCGCTGGCGATGACGGGCGTCCCACAGGCCAACGCCTCCAGCACGGGGAGACCGAAGCCTTCGCGCTCCGACGTGAGCAGCACGACGTCGGCGCGTCGATAGACGGCGGCGACCTGGTGCCAGCTCAGCTGTGGCAGCACCGTCACGCCGCCGTGGAGTCCGAGACGATGCACGAGCTCGTGCTGCGCCGGCGTAAAGTTCCCGCCGACTCGAAGCAGGCGCGCCCGGGGGAGTGCTCGCCGAACGCGTTCGAACGTCTCGAGCAGGACGTCGACGCGCTTGCGGGCAATGGTGCTCCCGACGTGGAGGATCTCGACCGCTCCAGCGTGCTTGGCGCCCAGGAGCCGTTCGATCTCACGCTGGGACTCCAGCTCCGGTTCACGCAGAAAAACGGGATGAACGCCGAGCGGCGCGACGACCAGACGCTCAGGGGGGATCAACCCGTACCGCACGATCTGTGCGCGCGTCGCCTCGCTATCGCAGGCGACGCGCGCAGCCTTCTGGAGTCCGCGCAGGATGCGCCGGGTCATCATGCGGAACGGCCACGAGCGCGGCTCCGACTTCGGCTCGAGAACGGATCGAAACGTATCAAGGTCGTGACACGTCACGACGGTGCGGTTCGGCGGCAACGCGTGCACCAGCTGTGAGTAGCTGTGATCGACGATGTGAAACACGTCGAACGCGCTCCCCTGATCCGCGAGCGCGCGCGGATAATCCAGAAGCCGGTTGACGAACCGGTCGGCCGTATACCTCCTGGAGCGCGAATCGCCCTGACCACTGAATCGCCTGACCATCGGGGGTCGCACCAGGCAGACGTCGATGGCCTCGTCCCGCAGACTGGCGAGGGTCATGTCGGCGACGAGATCCATGCTCGGCCAGTTCTCCTCGACGAGATCGGCGATGAGCGCGACCCGAGTCATCGTTCCGCCACCGCCGGCGTGCGGCCCCACTCGGCCGCGTCCTCGAGGACGCGGCACAGCTCGCGGGTGTGGCCGGTCCGCGTGAAGCGAACCGCGGTGGCGAACGCGCCCGTGCTCAATCGCGCGTACGTCTGGGCGTCGCTCAGGCAGGCGACGATCGCCGCCGCGAGGCCGCCGGCCGTCGGCGGATCGCCGGCCGCCAACCGGCCACCGATCCCGTGTTCGAGCCATTCCGGGATGCCGCCGACGTCGAACGCCGCGGCGGGGACGCCGTACCGCGCGGCTTCAAGGCCTACCAGTCCAAACGGCTCCGGCCACACGCTGGGAACAACGAGCAGATCGGACTGCTTGAACAGGGCCTCGCGCATCTGGTTGCCGGCCCAACCGACGAACCGGACCGTCAACCCCGCCACTCCGCCTTCCAGACCGCGAGCCAGCACCCGCCAGCGCTCGAGTTCCGGGCCGTCCCCGGCGAGGGTCAAGAGCACCGGCCGCCGCGCGGCGGCTGCCACGATCGGGAGCGCCTTCAACAGCATCTCGCCGCCCTTGAGCCGATCCATCCGCCCGAGAAAGAGCAAGCGCCATTCATGGCGCAAGCGCGAGCCCGCGTCGCCCGGCGGCGTCCAGTCGACGTCACCGACGTCGGCGATTGGCAAGGGGAGGGCCACGATCCGGTGGCTCGCCAGATGGTGGCTCGCGTACTCGGCCGCGAGGTAGCGAGAGCTCGCGATGATCGTCGCGCATCCCTCGAGGAATTCCTGCCGCCGCCGTTGTCGCCGGTATTCCCGCCACATCGTGCGCGGATGCCAGCCCCCACAGCGCCGCGGATAGTACAGCGCGAGGCAGCCCGCGCCGAAGCGCCGATGGCAGGGGCGAGGCCCCGGGCTCCAGAACGTCTTCGTCCCGCTGATGCACGTACCGTGGTGATAGTTGTGCGCGTGAAAGACGACCGGCGCCAGCGCCAGCATCGCGTGTTCGACGGCCGGATCTGCCAACCCGTGGGCGTAGATGACGTCGGGCGCCCATCGCCGCAGCCTGTCGACCGCCGTCCTCCTGCCGAGATCGGCGACGCACCATCGCGGGATGCCGTCGACGATCGTGAGCGGGGCGTGATCGGCCGGCACGTCCACCTCGTGCAGAAGCGCCAGGTCGTGACCGGAGGCGCACAGCGCTCGGCCTACCGAGGAAAGATAGGTCTCGGCACCGCCGACGTGCCGCCCATTCCTGGTCACGATTGCGATGCGCATCCGTGGCATCAGTGCACGTGAGCGCCGGCGAGGTGAAGCGCCTGACGATCGGTCCGTCGGAGCGCGGCGATCGTGTGGCGGACGTCGAAGAGCCTGTCATACGCCGCCTCGCCCGCCGCGCCGAGACGCTCACGCGCCGTCGGATCAGCCAGCAGCGCCGACGCCACCGCGGCACGCGCCGTCGGATCAGCGAGCAGCGCCGACGCCACCGCGGCGAGCGCCGTCGGATCGGCCGCGGGCGCCAGCGCCACCGCCCCGGTCTGCCGCCACAACGGCTCCGTCAGCCGTCCGCTCGTGGTCACGGTCGGCACACCGTGGAGAAGGGCAGCCATCACGGACGTGCGACGCGTCGTCACACCTTCCACGAACGGCTGGAGCATCAGGTCGCACGCGAGGAGATGCAAGGAGGCCTCGCGGGCCGCCAGCGGCCCCGTCGCCCAGATGCGGCGCGACAGCGCCGGGCCCGCATCGACAAGGCGCTGACGCAGCGCCACGCCGCCCTCACCGAGCAGCAGTATCGACGCGTCGGGCGTCCGTTCGAGAAGCGCGGGGATCGCCACGTCCAGGTGACGCACGATCGGCGGCCCGTATGATCCGAAATGCCCGACCAATCGAGCTCCGCTTCCGCCGTACCGGCGGACGATACCGTGCGCGTCGTTTCGATCACCGACGCGCGGGATGGTGCTGGGGACCGGTAGCCACTCCGCCTCAGGTGCGTCGGGCGCGATCCTTCGCAGGATGGCGGCCCACGCAGGCGTCGAGACGAACACGCGCTCGGATGCCCGCGCGACGATGCGCGCCATGACCGCCGTGACCGATGCGAGGACTCGGTGGCGCATCGGTTGTGACGTCTCGCGAGGGAACATCACCTCGTGGAACATCGCCCACACCGACTCGCGTCGGCCGGCGAGCCAAAGACAGAATGGGATGTTCATGCCCTTATAGCCGAACGCCTGGGGAACGTATTGCGCCAGCAGACGCGCGGTGCCGCCGATGCGCTCAATCGAAGAGCCAAGGCCTCTGAGGGACGCGACGTTGAAGCCACCGCGTATCCAGTGGACCGTGACCCGCTCGTCTGTCACAGATGATGCGCGGTCACAGGATGCGCTCGACCTGGGTGCCCACACGTGCACATCGTCGCCCTCGGCGGCGAGGCGACGTGCGATGAGCCGGGAGTAGTCGCTGACTCCGCCACGTTGCGGCGGATATTCACCGGTTATGACGTGCCAGTGATCGCTCATTCGGAGTACTCGAGCGCCACGATGCCGTATTCGCCGAGCGGGTCGGTCTGTCCTGTCAGCGGGACGGCGTGCAGTCTGGCTCGGTGTAACAGTTCCTCGAGTTCGCCCCTCGAAGCACCGGCGGCCGTCCACAAGCTGGGATGAATCTCAACCACGATGCCGAGCTGTGATCGTCTCCTTCCAACGGTCTCGAGCGCCCCACGCAACGCGGCGACCTCGTAACCCTCGATGTCGATCACCAGCCAGTCCGGCAGCACATTCATCTCCGCGCAGAATGCGTCGATTGTCGTCACCGACACCTCGACGGCGCTCGCGCGCGCTTCAGGGAATTCCGGATTTGGAGTGCCGAGCCTGCTCACTCCACTAAAATGATCGGCGGCGGCGAAGAATGTCGCGACGCCCGGTCGATCGCTGACCGCGGCCGCCACGACTTCGACACGGCCTTGCCGCCCATTGAGTCGCAGATGCTCCTGCAGGACACATCGCGAGTCTGGGTTCGGTTCGAATGCATACACGCGACCCGCCGGACCGGCCCACTCTGACAAACACAGGGCATACACGCCGAAATGCGCGCCGACGTTAAAACAGACGGAACCCAGCCGAATCCTCTCGCGAAGATAGGACAATACGGCAGGATCGTACACTTCCGGGAACAGCATCCTCCGTCGCGGATCGATTCGAAATCGCTCCTGCCCATTGAGTGTCTGTAGCATTCCCCGGCCGAAGCTCGACCAGACCAGCCACTTCTCGTAGGCGGGTCGCAGCGTGGTCACGACGTGGCTCTCGCGGCCTGCTCGCGTCGCGATCGAACGAGCGGCACGCCGGATTAACCCCACGTCTTGGCCTCGCCGACAGATCCGGGCATTGCCGACCGCGTCAGTTTGAGGCGACTCAGGACGTCGGACAACTTCGATCCCGGCGGCAAGTCGCGCCAGAGTGATCGCATCGATAGCATGTATACGGTCACGGCCACCAAGCCGAGAAGAGCGCGGAACACATATTCAGAAGTCGTCCAGTCGCTCGCCGTTCCGGCAACGCCGATCACAATCAGCAGCGCTGCGAAACGCCACGCCCACGGCCACCAGAGATCCCTCATGAGCCAGCGGAGCGACAATATCGACAGACGGCGGAGCAGGAGCGCGCCGGCCGGAAGCGTCGTCATGGCACCGCTAAAGATCGGTGCGATCGCGACCCCCGCCACCCCGAACACCCTGCCAAGCACGACGGCAAACGTCACCGTAAGGATCCCATACGCGAGAGTGACGAGGCCCACCTGACGGCGATATCCGAGGACGGCCGCGCACGACACGAGGCCATGCGCCAGTGAAATAGACACGAGCGCTCCGACCAGTGCCACGTTGAGCGCGCTGCCTCCGAAATAGGCGCTGCCTACCCATAGCCTGACAAATAGCGGATTGAAGCAGAGCGCCGCTATCGCTGCGGCGCCAGAGAGAACCAGATGCACACGAAGCATCCTCGTGACCACGAGACGAAGACGATCCGTGTGTCCCCCACCATCGATTTGTGCGAGCCCCACCAGCGCGCTATCTGGCAGAACGCGAGACAGATGGAACAAGAGCTGGCTGAGCTTCGCTGTACATGCATAGACGACCACGGTCTCGGGGTGGCCAAGAGACGTAATCACGATCCCCGAAGTTGCCGCCACCATCGTCCAGCCGACGCCGCCAATCCACGCCCCGGCGCCGTCCACCACCATCGCACGGATACTCGCAATATCCGGCGCCGGCCAGCCGCGCACGGCCGCCGGCTTGATGACGCGGAGACGAAATAGACTCGCTACCGCAGCCGCCCCCGGCGGAAGAGCCGCGGCCGCGGCAATGGCGTACAGACCGTATCCCGCTGCCAGGAGCCAGACCGTCAGTCCGACACTCAGCGCCGTCTGACACACCGCGAGGCAGCCCGTGAATCTCACGTCCTGGAGGCCTACGAGTGCGGCATGGAAAATCTTCGCCGGATAGGTCGCCACCATCGCGGCGACAACGACAAGCAGAGGACCGGCGACCACCTCGAAGTCGGCCTTCCCGAGAGCAAGCGCCGACGGTACGATCGTCCACGCAGCCAACACAACGGCCGCGAGAAGCATTCCTGCTCCGACGGTAATCGCTAGAGCACGCGACAGGATGCATCGGATTTCCGCGACATCGTCCCGCCCGTCAGCCTGCGCTACCATCCACGGCAGCATTGTGAGTACACCGAAATCAAGCATCCCCGCGTAGACGAGGAGCTCACCGGTGGTCAGCCATAGACTGTACGGCCGGGTCCCCAACGACCGCAGAATCAACGGTACGAGCACAATCCCCGAGACGAGCG
>QHSB01000021.1 GCA_003220335.1 Candidatus Rokuibacteriota bacterium | reverse complement strand
GTCCTCGAGCGCCACGGGACCATCACCTGGGGCGCCGGCGTGCGCGATGCCTACGAGGCCACCATCGAGCTGATCACGCGCGCCGAGGAGGCGATCGCCGAGAAGAAGCGAGGCCGCCGGGTCTTCGGCGGTCCCCGCGTGCCCGTGCTCGATCCGGCCGCGCGTCGCGCGGCCGCGCTGGCGCTGGCCCCGCGGCTGCGGGGCCGGCTCGGACACGACCGCCGCGTGATCGTGACCTTCGACGACGCCGGCAAGGTCACCGAGTTCACCTCGTCGCTGGAGGCGCCGGCGCTCTCGCAGGTCGGCCCCGCCACGCCCGACCACACCATCTACACCAAGCGCCTGCCGTGCTTCGTGCCCCTCGAGCGTGCGCCGGAGAGCGCGGAGGTGCTGTGGTCCGCCGTCGAGGGCGCCATCGCGACCTTCGTCCGCGACTACACCGCGTACTTCGAGGCGCACCGCGAGCCGGGCGCCGAGCTCACGGACCCGTTGCCGCGCGTGGTGCTGGTGCCGGGCCTGGGGATGTTCACGGCCGGGCGTGACCGCCGCATGGCCGGCATCGTGGACGACATCGTCCACCACACGATCGACGTCATCGGCAATGCGTCGGCGTTCGGCCGCTACGTCTCGCTCACCGCGCAGGACGCCTACGACGTCGAGTACTGGCCGCTCGAGCTCTACAAGCTCACGCTGGCGCCGCCGGAGAAGGAGCTGGCGCGGCGGATCGCGCTGGTGACCGGCGGCGGCTCCGGTATCGGGCGCGCGGTGGCAAAGCGGCTGGCCGCCGAGGGCGCGCACGTGGTCGTGGGGGATCTCGACGAGGCGGGAGCGAAGAAGACGGCCGAGGAGGTCACGGCGGCGGTCGGCGGTGGCCGGGCCATCGGGCTGCCCATGGACGTGACGAGCGAGACGTCCGTGCGCGCCGCCTTCGAGACGACGGTGCTGGCCTACGGCGGCCTCGACGTCCTCGTCTCCAACGCCGGCATCGCGCACTCGGCGCCCGTCGATCGGATGGCGCTGGCCGACTGGGAGCGCTCGTTCGCGGTGAACTCCACCGGCCACTTTCTCGTCGCGCGCGAGGCGATGCGGATCATGAAGGCGCAGGACCTGGGCGGGGCCCTGGTCTTCGTCGCGACGAAGAACGTGATGTCCCCGGGCAAGGACTTCGCCGCGTACTCGGCGGCGAAGGCGGCCGAGGCCCAGCTGGCGAAGGTGCTGGCGCTCGAAGGCGCGCCCCACGCGATCCGCTCGAACATCGTGAACCCGGACGCCGTGTTCCAGGACAGCAAGCTCTGGTCCGACGACGTCCGTCGCGAGCGCGCGGCCGCGCAGGGCATCGGCGTCGAGCAGCTCGAGGACTTCTACCGCAAGCGCAATCTGCTCGGCGCGCGCATCCTGCCGGAGGACGTCGCCGAGGCCGTGCTGTTTCTCGCCTCCGATCGCGCGTCCAAGACGACGGGCTGCACGCTCACCGTGGACGGCGGCGTCAAGGACGCCTTCCCGCGGTGAGCGCCCAGGGCCTGCGCTTCGGCGTCCAGCTCTCGCTCAAGCCACCGCACGAGCAGTTCGACCTCGTCCGTCGCATCGAGGCGCTCGGCTTCGACAGCGTGTGGACGGGCGACCACGTCTCCTTCCACAATCCGATGTACGAGTCGCTCACGCTGCTCGCCAGCTACGTGCCGATCACGAGCCGCGTGCGCCTCGGCACCGCCGTCTACCTGCTCGCCCTGCGGCCGCCCGCCATCGCGGCGAAGATCACCTCGACCCTCGACGCGCTGTCCGGCGGCCGGCTGATCTTCGGCGTCGGCGTCGGCGGCGAGAATCCGAAGGAGTTCGAGGTCTGCGGCGTGCCGCACGGCGAGCGGGGCGCCCGCGTGAGCGAGGCGATCGACGTCGTGCGCACGCTCTGGCGCGACACGCCCGCGACGTTCAAGGGGCGGTTCACGCAGTTCTCCGGCGTCTCGCTCGATCCCAAGCCGGTGCAGAAGCCCGGCCCGCCCATCTGGATCGGCGGACGTTCCGACGCCGCCCTCGCGCGCGCCGGCCGGCAAGGGGACGGCTGGGTCTCGTACGTGGTGCAGCCCGAGCGGTACGCGGAGAGTCTCGACAAGATCCGTTCCGCGGCCCGCGCCGCCGGACGCGATCTCGCGCATTTCGCCGCCGCGCACCTCGCGTTCGTCACCGTGGGCCGTGACTACGAGTCGGCCAAGGCCGTGTGGGCCGAGGCGCTCACGAAGCGGTACGCGCAGAACTTCGAGCCCCTCGCGCGGAAATACGGGATCCTCGGCACCCCCGAGCAGTGTGCCGAGGCGATCGAGCGCTTCCGCGCCGCCGGCTGCAACTACGTCATCCTGAATCCGATCGGTCCCGCCACCCAGGAGCGCGAGCAGGTCGAGCGCCTCGCGGCCGAGGTGCTCCCTCTTCTCCATGGCACCTGACGCCATGGCGGACCTGACCGGCGGCCGGCTTGTCGCGCGCGTTCTCAAGCAGGCCGGCGTCGGCCACGTCTTCACGCTCTGCGGCGGTCACATCCTGCCGATCTACGACGGCTGCCTCGACGAGGGCGTGGCCGTCATCGACACGCGCCACGAGCAGGCGGCCGCGCACTGCGCCGACGCGTACGCCCGCCTCACGCGCGGCATCGGCGTCGCGATGGTGGCGCCGGGGCCCGGTGTGACCGACGCCGTCACCGGCGTGGCCAACGCCTTCGCCGCCCGCAGCCCGATGCTGCTCATCGGCGGCGCGGCGCCGCTCGGCCTGCGCGGGCTCGGCGCGCTGCAGGAGATGGAGCAGGTCGCGCTGCTCCGGCCGATCACGAAAGGCGCGTTCACGGTGGCGGAGGCGCGGCAGATTCCCGAGGTCCTCACGACGGCGATCCGCACCGCCCTCTCCGGTCGTCCCGGCCCCGTCTTCGTCGAGATTCCCGTCGATCTCCTGATGACGACGCTCGAGGACCGGCTGGCGCCGATCCCGACCGCGTACGTCCACCGGCCGCGCGGCGCCGCGGAGCCCGCCGCGCTCGAGACGCTCGGCCGGCTGCTCGCGGACGCCGAGCGCCCCGTCGTGGTGGCGGGCGGCGGGATCTGGTGGGACGACGCGGCGGCGGCGCTGACAGCCTTCGCGACGCGCGCCGGCGTTCCGGTGTTCATGAGCGGCGCCGGCCGCGGCGCCTTGCCGGCCGGTCACCCCAACGCCTTCGCCCAGGCGCGCTCCATGGCGCTCGCGCGCGCCGACGTCGTGGTCGTGCTCGGTACGCCACTGGACTTCCGGCTCGGATACGGCCGGCCGCCCACGTTCGCCGGCGACGCGAAAGTCGTGATGGTGGACGTCGACGCCGCCGAGCTGGGGCGCAATCGTCCGCTGGCGCTCGGCCTCGCCGGCGACCTCGGCGTCGTCCTGCGCCAGGCGCTGGACGTGGTCCCGACCTCGATGGCGTCGCGCGTCGCGCCGTGGCTCGCCGCCGTGCGCGCCGAGGAGGTCCAGAGTCGACAGCGCCTCGCGGTGTTCTGCGCGGCCGACGACGTGCCGATCACACACTACCGGCTCGCCGCGGAGATCGCCCGCGTGGTCTCACCCGAGACGATCGTGGTCGGCGACGGCGGCGACGTGGTCGGCTGCGCCTCGAAGATCGTCGCGCTGCACCGGCCGGGTCAGTGGCTCGATCCCGGTCCGCTGGGCTGTCTGGGCGTGGGTCCCTCGTTCGCGCTGACCGCCAAGCTGCTGCATCCCGACCGCCCCGTCATCCTGATCGCCGGCGACGGCGCACTGGGACTCAACGGCATGGAGCTCGAGACGGCGGTGCGCTTCGGGCTGCCGCTCGTCTGCGTGGTCGGCAACGACGGCGGCTGGGGCCAGATCCGCAATCCGCAGCTCTCGTTCTACGGCGAGGCGCGCGCGGTGGCCACCTCGCTGCCGGTCACGCGCTTCGATCTGCTCGCGGAAGCGCTCGGCGCGCGCGGCGTGCTCGTGCGCGAGCCGCGCGACCTCGGCCCGGCGCTCGAGAAGGCGCTCGGCAGCAACGAGGTCTGGTGTGTCAACGTCGTCCTCGATCCGGCCGCCTACCGGAACACGGGGACGGTGTCGATGGCGATCTGAGCTGAGACTCACCGTCCTCTGTCCGCACCTGCGCATCGCCGGCGGCGTGCGCGCGATCCTCACCTATGCCGACCGGCTGGCCGCCCGCGGCCACGAGGTCACCATGGTCGTGCCCGCGCGCGGCCGCGCGCGGGCCGCCTGGCGCAACATTGCTGGCGCCGGACCCGCCTGGGTCCCGGGCTTCCGGCCGCGCGTTCGATGGGTCCCGCGCTGGGATGCGAACGCGCTGCCCGAGGCGGACGCCATCCTCGCCACCGCGTGGCAGTCGGCGCCGGTGGTGGCCGCCGCACCCGCGCGCTGCGGTGTGAAGTTCTATCTGGTCCAGCACTACGAGAGCCTCTATCACGGCGCGCCGGAGATGGTCGACGCGACCTACCGGCTGCCGCTTCGGAAGGTCGTCATCTCCACGTGGCTGGCCGACATCATGCGCGAGAAGTTCGGCGCACCCAGCGACGTGCTGGTCACGCCGGTCGATCACGCGCTCTTTCATCGCGTCGAGGTGACGGTGACGACGTCGCGGCCACGCGTGCTGATGCTGCACCACGAGTACGAGTGGAAGGGCGTGGCGGATGGACTCGAGGCGGTGCGTCGGGTCCGGGAGCGCGTGGCCGGCCTGCGTCTCGTCGGCTTCGGCGTGAAGCCGCCGCGCGAGCGGCTGCCCTACGACGAATTCCACACCGATCCCCCGCAAGAGGCGCTGGCGACGCTCTACAGCGGCTGCGACATCTATCTGTGTCCGTCGTGGGACGAGGGCCTCGGCATGCCGCCGATGGAGGCGATGGCGTGCGGCACCGCCCTGGTGACGTACGACAACGGCGGCAGCCGCGACTACGCGCGCGACGGCGAGACGGCGCTGGTGGCGCGCCGGCGTGACGTCGCGGACCTCGCCGCGCGACTCGAGCGGCTGGCGACCGACGGCGCACTGCGCGCGCGGCTGGCGCGCGCCGGCGCGGCGTTCGTCACGGGCGCATTCGACTGGGAGCGCGCGGTGACGCGCCTGGAAGGACTGCTCGCGCGGTCAGCGGCGGGGTGAGACCGGGTCGCGCAGATCCTCGCGGGAGGCGACCACGGATGCGAGCCGGCTCAACTCCACCTCGATCTCGGCCAGACGTCCCGCCAGCCGTCGCCGCTCTTCTTCGAGCGTGCTGACGAGGTGGCTGAGCCGGTCCAGCAGCGCCGGGTCGTTCGCGGGATTCCTGAGCGCCATGGCCCCTGCCCGGAGCAAGAGCGGTGCCGCTCCCACGGGCGACAATGGCGCCGCAGGTTTCGGGCGGTACGATGTGCGTGCGCTGACACGCGGGCGTCAGGGTGTCCGCCGCCGGAACACTCCGAACGCGCGTGCTAAAATCTCAAAAATGCCCATTTACGAGTACGAGTGCCACGACTGCCGGCGCCGCGTGAGCCTGCTCGTCCGCCGCCTCTCCTCGCCCGAGACCCCCGCGTGTCCGCGCTGCGGCTCGACGGCGCTGAGCCGGCTGATGTCGCGCTTCGCCACCGTGAAGTCGGAGGAGGCGCGGCTCGAGTCGCTGGCGGAGGGCGGGGGAGCGGGTGATCTCGACGAGAACGATCCGGCGAGCGTCGCGCGCTTCATGAAGAAGATGGGCAAGGAATTCGGCGACGAGCTCGGTGACGACTTCGACTCCGCCGTCGACGAGGCGATGACCGAGGCCGGTGACGGCGGCGAGGGCCCGGCGCCGACGGATGATGAATCCCCGGGCACCGCCGGCTCGTCTGAGGATCTGTGAAGATGGGAGTGCGAAGCCGCAGGACGTCCGCGTCCG
>QHSB01000728.1 GCA_003220335.1 Candidatus Rokuibacteriota bacterium | reverse complement strand
TGAGCGTGCGAGCTCGTGGCGCACGAGGCGGGCGCCGGCGCCGAGCGCGGCCAGCTTGGCGCGCGCGACGTCGCGCGGCAGCGGCACCATGCCGCAGTTGGTGCACGGCAGCAGGCGCGCGGGATCGACGTGGCGCATGACCGCGCGGATCGTCTGCGCCACCTGCTCGGCCGTCTCCACCTCGCGCGTGGCGACGTCGATGACGCCGGCCATGACGTCCTTGCCGCGCAGCAGCTCGAGGAGCGGGAGCGGGACCCGCGAGTTGGCGCACTCGAGCGACACCTGGTCGATCCGGCTCCTGGCGAGCAGCGGAAAGGTGCGCTCGTACTGCCGCCACTCGCGCCCGAGCGTCTTCTTCCAGTCGACGTTGGCCGGGATCCCGTAGCCGTAGCAGATGTGCACGGCGGTCGTGCAGGTCAGCCCCTCGGTCGCGCGGTCCAGGGCCTCGATGCCCCAGGCCGCCACGTCGTCCATGTAGACGTTGAAGGCCGGCTCGTCGAGCTGAAGCACGTCGAGCCCCGCAGGTGGACGGGCCCCTTGCGCGCGATGGGGCCGGTGACCGTCGGCACCTCGGCCTTGTAGCGGTCGGCGCGAATGCCGATCGTCACGCGCTTGCCGAAGTCGATGCCCTCGAGCCGCTCGAGGAAGCCGTGCACGAAGTGCTGCCGCGACTGCTCGCCGTCGGTGACGACGTCGATGCCCGCCGTCTCCTGCTCCCGGAGCGCGACCACCACGGCATCGCGCTGGGCCTGGGCGAGCGACTCGGGCGGCACGCGCCACGCCGCCCACAGCTTCTCCGGCTCGGCCAGCCACGAGGGCTTTGGCAGGCTGCCGGCGATCGTCGTGTCGAGCATCGCTCAGGCGATCTGGATGATCCCGGGCTCGAGCGGCTTGAAGCGCGCGGCCACCTCGGGATCGTGGCCCGTCACCACGCGCGCGGGGTCGCCGGCCAGCGCGTTGATGGTGTCGAAGCCCGCCAGCATCTCGGGCAAATTCGTGATGATCTGCGTCGGCTGGTAGCGCTCGACGTTGCGGTAGAAGTGCGCGGCGTCGGAGGTGAGCACCACGCGCCCGCGCGCCGTCTCCACGGAGACGATCTGCAGCCCCGCCGTGTGGCCCCCGACGCGGTGGACGCGGAGGCCGGGCAGCACCTCGACCTCGCCCTCGACGATGCGGACGCGTTTGGCGTAGGTGAGCGGGACGAGGTTGGCGAGGGCGTCGACGTTCTGCGACTGGCTGAACGCGTCATAACGGCCGAAGCGTCCGGTCCAGAAGGCCACCTCGTCCTTCTGGATCCAGAACTCCGACGCCGGGAAGAGGCGGTGGCCCGCCCAGTGGTCGTAGTGCAGATGGCTGATGAGCGCGATCGGGATGTCGGCGACCTTCACGCCCATGCGCTCCACCATGACGGAGGGCCGCACGTAGTTACGGATGCCGCGCCGCTCGACGTCGTCCTCCTGGAAGCCGGTGTCCAGCAGCACCGGATGCGGACCGCCGAGGATCAGCCAGACGAAGTAGTGCAGCGTGATCGTCTCGTGCGAGTGCTCACGGTAGAAGAATCCGCAGGCGGGCGTGTCGCGTTCGGCGTACTTGAGCGCGTAGATCTGGTACATGGCCTCTCCGTCGGATGGGATTCGCGCCCGACGATACTAGCAGCCGCCGCGGGTCACGGCGAGCGGCGGCGCCGTCAGCGACGTCGTGGGCGCAGCCCCGGCGTCGCCTGGCTGACCACCTGGCCCAGCCGCCGGTAGTGCGCCGCATACTGCCGGAGCCGCGAGGCGCCAGCCGCATCATAGCGGGCCGCCATCCAGTCCGATGGCGGAAGGGCAATGCGTCGCAGCGTGCCGACGAGGTCGCGGCCGCGATCGACGAGGAGCAGCCCGATCAGATGCTCCGCGGCACGGCGCTGCGCCGGCCCTCGATGGCGCAGCAGCCACGCCATCGCCGCCGCGCGCGGGCCTCGCGGCCGGAGCTGCACCATGACGGCGGCCGGCACGCGAGCGCCGAACAGGCGCTCGACCTCGCGCAGGGTGAAATACACCGCGGCGCGCACGCGCCAGCGGGACGCCCGCGTGCTCAGCGCCTGCCAGTCCAGCGTGTCCGTCCAGCGCTCGAGGATGAGAAACAGGTCGTAGTACCAGAGCAGGCCCGCGAGCGAGTGGTGCACCGCCAGGTGCACCGACAAGTAGAGGAGGAGGTCCTCGGGACAGAGGCCGAGTGCCTCCTCCCCCGCCACGTGGATGCGCACGGCCCGATCCCAGACCGTCTGCGCCTCGCGCTCGTTCTAGGCATAGCGCGGCTCGCTCAGCATACTCCAGTCCAGATCGACGTGAACGCCTGATGGCGACGCGTAGAGCGTCGCGTGGTCGTAGGCGACGTCGAAGCGAAAGCTGTGGGCGTCGGCCATGCGCCGGTAAGCGAGACGTCGGAGGAGCTCGTCGACGCGTTCGAGATGTTCGCGCCGGATCAGCAGGTCGAGATCGCTGCAGGGCCGGAGCGCGGGACGGGCGTAGAGCATTTCGGCGAGAACGGGACCCTTGAGCGGAATCA
>QHSB01000020.1 GCA_003220335.1 Candidatus Rokuibacteriota bacterium | reverse complement strand
ACCGGCACGCGGGCGCGCGCGCGTACGCGATCCACGAATCGCGTCAGCACGGGCCGCCACCACGGCCGGCGGCGCTCGCTGACCGCGATCAGGTCGGCGTCGAACGCGTCGGCCTCGCGCGCGACCTCCTCCACCACGTCGCCGAACCGCACGGCTCGCTCGACTGCCACACCGTCGAGGAGGGGCTCCAGCCGGCGCAGCCGCTCGAGGTGCTCCGACTCGAGCCGCTCCTCGTGCACGTGGCCGTACGCCAGCACGCGCCGCTGCACCTCGAGCGTGAGGCCGGCGTCGTAGCCGTAGAGTGGGAGACTGGCGGCTGACGCGCCGAGGTGCGTGCGCTGAAGCGGCTGGACGTTGAGCAGACGCACCGTCGCGCCCGCGTCGCGCGCCAGTGCCGCCACCACCGGCACGATGACCTCGGCGCGCTCGCTCGTTCCGATCGGCACCAAAATTCGCTTGGCCATCATCCACCTCCGCCCGTTGAGACCCCGCGCAGCACCGCGCGTGAAACACGGGCTGTTCGAGTCGCGTCACGGTGATGACCGAGCGGAGCCACGGCCGATGATCGAGGGGCGCCACGGCCGATGACCGAGCGGCGCTACGGCCGATGACCGAGCGGCGCCACGGCCGATGACCGAGCGGCGCCACGGCCGATGACCGAGCGGCGCCACGGCCGATGACCGAGGGGCGCCCCGGCTCCGCCGGGGCGTCCCGAACGCTGGGGGGTTTGGGGGGCCATTTCGGGGCCCCCCATTTCAATTGATAGGATGCAGGTCGGGGCGGCAACTCCCGCACGGGGCGAAGCCGCCGGACTCGGCGGCCGCGCGCGAGGCGAACAGCGTCACCTCCGCGAGGCTGCGGGTGCCGATCGAGCCGCACGTCGGCAGGCAATACTCCGTCTCGCCTTCGCCGAGCGCGTACATGCGCTCGCGCGCGACGCTGAAGTCGCGGCGCGCGGCGTGGAGCTGCACGCCCTCCACCGTCAGCAGCTGCTGCTTGAGGTCGAGCTTGTCGCCCGCGTAGCCGGTGAGCCGGCCCGAGGTCCCGATCACGCGGTGGCAGGGCACCACGATCGGCAGCGGGTTCCAGCGCAGCGCCTGCGCGACGGCGCGCACCGCGCTCGGCTTGCCGATGCGGCGCGCCACGCCCCCGTACGACGCGACGGCGCCATACGGGATCGCGGCCGTGGTCTCCAGCACCGCGCGCGCGAAGTCGCTGGTGGCCAGCCGCCAGTCGAGCGGCCACCCGAGGTCGCGCCGGCGCCCGGCGAGGTAATCCATCAGATCGCGCTGCAGACGCTCGAGCTCCGGCCCGCCGGCCACCGCCTCTACGCCCTCGGTCCGGGCGAGCCGCGAGGCGCGCAGCGACGTGCCGCCGTGCAGGTACTCGACGAGGGCGATGCCGTGCTCGGTGCGACCGACGAGGATGTGGCCGAGCGGCGACGGGAAGATGCGATACGCCAGGCGACGCTGCTTGAGATCCGCCAGCCGCGACTCGAGCCCGGCCCGCGACTGCGCGAGCGCGTCCGGGGCCGGGGTCACGTGCAGACCGCGCGCGACGTGATCGACGGCGCGGAAGCGGCCGAACTCCTCGCGACACGCCGCGCAGGTGTTCATGTGGCGATGGGCGCGCTCGGCGGAGCGGGGCTCCGCGTCCCCCGTCGCCGTGGCGACGAGATCGACTTCGATCGCGCGGCAGGACGGGTGCTTGGCAGTCATCGCACGCTCTCCATCATCGGAAGTTCGTGGCCGTTGAGGCCGTGCCGGATCTTCTTCAGGGCCTGGAACACGTGGGCGCGGGCGCTCTCCGGCGAGCACTCGAGGCTGCGGCCGATCGCCTCGTACTCGAGGTCGTGCAGCTTGCGCAGCACGAACGCGACCCGCTGCTTGAGCGGCAGGCCGTCCACGACGCGCTCGACCAGCGCGCGCGTCTCGTGGAAGCGCCGCGCGTCCTCGGGACTGGCGGGATCGACGTCGGTCCTCACGCCGCTGACCCCGGCGTACGCGCGCCGCCGACGGCCTTCGGACCGGAAGTGGTTACGCGCGAGATTGGTCGCGATCGTGAACAGCCACGCCCGCACGTTGGCGCCGCCGTCCAGGGCATCCCACGCGCGGTAGGCGCGCAGAAACGTCTCCTGGCTCAGGTCGTCGGCATCACTGGAACGCCAGGTGATCCGCAGGAGATACCGATAGATCTCGGCGTGGTGCGCCGCCACCACGGTCTCGAACGGCTCCAGCCCCATACGCTTATGAGACACCGGAGTGGCCCGGGCGTGAAAGGGAGACTGCCGAGGCGGTTCGGGACAGCGCGTAGGCGCTCATCACGAGGGCCACGCACGCGACCAGCAGCGCCGCGGAGAAGGTCCCGCCGGCGCCATGGATGTAGCTCACGCTGATCGGGCCAGCGATCTGCCCGAGCGCAAAGGCCGAGGTCATCGCGGCCATGAGGCCGGTCGCGCGCTCGCCGGCCACCTCGCGCGCTTCCTGCATACCGACCATCGTGATCACCATGAACGTACCGCCCACGCAGAGTGCGGCGAGCATGGTCGCAACGATGCCGGGCCAGATGACGGGCAGGGCGACACCGAGCGCCATGACGAGGTGGCTCGCGATCCATAGACGACGGTTGGTGACGAGACGTCGAACGGCGGTCGTCAGCAGCGTCGATGCCACCGCCGCCGCGCCGAACATCGGCCAGGACAGGCCAAAGACCGCGGGATCCTTGATCGCCTGCCTGGCCATGACCGGAAGGAAGGTCGCAGGAATGATGTACCCGAAGCCAAACGCCCCGTAACAGACGGTGAGACGGATCGCGTCGCGATCCCACGCGAACGCTCGGCGCGGTGGGCGGCGGGCCGGGACACGGTCTGCTGCGCCGAATACCGGCCAGATCACGACCGACAGAACCAGCGAGACGACTCCGAACACGACCCACACTCGGGCGGAGCTCGCGTGGACGCGCATGAACGCCAGACACGTCGCTCCCGCGAGGGCGATGCCCGCCCCCACCCCGGCGAACACCGTGCTGTCGAGCAGGGGCCGGCGCACGGGCTCGAGCCGCGCCAGACACCAGGCGGACACGCAGATGAGCACCCAGGCGCTCGCGATGCCGGCAACCGCACGCAGGGCGATCCAGATCGCGAAACTATGGTGCAAGCCCATCCCGAGCGTGGCAAGGCCGATCGTGACGAGCCCTCCGCGAATCGCGCGCGCCGCGCGGATCCGCACGGCCACCACGGACAGGGCCCCGAGCAGATAGCCGAGATAATTCGCCGACGCGAGCCAGCCGCCCTCGGCAATCGACACTCCGGCATCCTCCTGCATCATCGGCAGGATCGGCGTGAAGGCGAACCGCCCGATACCCATCGCGACCGCGAGGGCAGTCAGCCCCGCCACGGCGACGGCCGTTGCCGAGGGGCCGCGTGCGGGCGTACTCCGCATCGCGGAGGAATCGTGGATCATGACGGACTCCGGGCTCAGCGCCGAGGCTTCAGCTCAATCTGGTATCCGTCGAGGTCACGGATATAGAGGGAGGGCCCCACGCCCCACGCGCCCCGGCGGTCCCTGACCTCGCCGTCCACGTCGACGCCTCGCGAGCGCAGGGCGGCGGCGACGGCCACGAGGTCGTCGGCCCGGATCGACAGACAGATGTGGTCCACGCCCCGGCCGTGCGCGGGCGGGGGCCCGTCGGCGGGCAGGAGATCGATGAGCGCCTCACCGAAGCGGAGCTGGACGAGCCGGATGGGCTCGTTCACGAACTCGAGGGTGCAGCCGAGGACGTCCTCGTAGAACTTCCGCGACGCGGCCTGGTCGGCCACGCGCAGCACGACGTGGTCGAGGCCGAGCGGCTGGAACTTCGGTCGGTCACTCACGGCGCAGCACCGGCAGCGGCTTTTCGCCCAGCAGACGCCAGGTCGCGAGGAAGCCGACGGCAACGGCGAGCCCCACGCTGGCGAGGACGCCCGCCAGGAGCGCCAGCGGCTGCCAGCGCCACGGCGTGTCGAGCACGAAGTGCAGCACGATCCAGGCGAGCGCCGCCGCGAGGGCGGTGCCGCCGAGCCCGGCGGCGGCGCCGAGGCAGCCGTACTCCACCGCGAAGGCACGGGCGACGGCGCCGCGGGTGGCGCCGAGCGTGCGCAGCACGACGGACTCGTAGAGCCGCTGGTAGCGCGTCGCCGTCAGCGCGCCGGCCATGACCACGACGCCGGTGGCCACGGTGAACAGCGCCATCACGCGGATGGCGACGGCGATGTCGCCGAGCACCGCGCCGACGCGCTCCAGCACGTCGCGCACGGGGATCGCCGTCACGTTCGGAAAGGCGGCGGCCACCGCGTCGGCCACGGCGCCCTCGGCGGCGGGCGCCGTGCGCGCGGTGGCCACGAAGGTGACCGGCGCGCCGTCGAGCGCGCCCGGCGAGAAGACCACGAAGAAGTTCGTGCCGAGGGTCTGCCAGTCCACCTTGCGCAGGCTTGCAACCTCGGCCTCGACCGACACGCCCTGCACGTCGAACGTCAGCCGCCCGCCCACGTCCACGCCCAGCTGCTTGGCCATGGCCTCCTCCACCGAGATGCGCGGCGGCCCGGGCTCGAGGCCCCACCACCGGCCGCGCGTGAGCACGTTGCCCGGCGGCGGCTCGGCCGACCAGGTCAGCGCGTACTCGCGAGTGTAATAGAAGGCGCCCTCGCGGTCCTCCCCCACCCGCCGGCGCACGAGGTCGCGGGTGACGCGCTCGCCGTTCACGGCCGCCAGGCGCGCGCGCACGATGGGCGTGAGCGCGGGCGTGACGCCGCCGCCGGCCCGCGAGAGCACGCGCGCGAACGCCTCGCGCTGGTCGGGCTGCACGTCCACGAAGAAGAAGGACGGCGCCTCCGTCCGCCGCTCGTGGTCGATCTGTGCGTCGAGCGAATCTTGAAGGAGGGCGACGGCGACCAGCAGCATCACGCCGGCGCCGAGCGCGACGACCACGCGCGCCGGATGCCCGCCGGGCCGCCGCAGGCCGCCGACGCCGTGGCGCCACGCCGGCCACCGCGCGCGCGGCAGCCTCCACGCGGCGCCGACGAGGCCGCGCGCGACGGCGAGCAGCGTGACCACGGCGGCGAGGGCCGCGCCGAGGAAGATGCCGCCGAGCTTCAGCGACCCCGCCTGCCAGAGCGTGAGCCCGGCCAGCCCCGCCGCCACCGGCAGCGCCACCGTCCACGGACGACGGCCGCGCGCGGGCGCCGCGTCGACCTCGGCTCTCAGGACGAGGCTCGGCCGCACCGCGCGCACGGCGAGCAGCGGCCACAACGCGCACAGGAACGTCGTCAGCGCCCCCATGAGGACACCGCGCGCCAGCGAGAGCGGCTCGAAGCGCGGCTCGAGCGTGAACGGCACGAAGCCCGCGAGCAGCCGGATCAGCACGGGCTGCAGCGTGGCGCCGAGGACGGCGCCGGCGAGGCTCGCGACGACGCCGACGGTCAGCGTCTGCCAGAGGAAGGTCGCGAGCACCGTGCGCGAGTCGGCGCCGAGGGCTTTCAGGATCGCGATGGTCCGCGACTGGCGGCGCACGAACGTCGCGACGGACGACGCCACGCCGATGCCGCCGACGAAGAGGCTCGCGAGGCCGACGAGGCCGAGATAGCTCGCGAGCTGCGAGAGGAAGCGTCGGAGACCGGGCTGCGCCTCATCGTACGAGGCCACGCGCACGCCGGGATCGGCGATGCGCCGCGCCAGCGCCTCCCGCGTCTCGCGCGCGGCGAGCGGGGCGGGCAGCCGCACGAGCGCGCGGTAGCGCACGCGGCTGCCCGGCTGCACGAGGCCCGTGCGCGCGATGGCGTCGGCCGCGACGAACACGCGGGGCCCGAGCGTGACGAGGCTCGCCGATCGGTCGGGCTCGCGCTCGACGGTGCCGCGCACCGTGAACGTGGCCGCGCCGAGGGTGAGCCGGTCGCCGACGCGGATGCCGAGCCGCTCGAGCGCCTCTCGCTGGACAACGGCGCCGCCCCCGGCGAGCAGGGCGGCCAGCGGCTCCGGCGGCGCCGCTTCGAAGCGGCCATAGAGGGGATAGCCGGCGCCCGGCGCCTTCAGCTCCACCAGCAGCGCGCGCCCGTCGGCGCCGCGTGCCATCGCGGCCAGCTCGCGCACCCGCACCACCGTCGCGCCCCGGGCCTCGAGGTCGGCCAGCGCCGCCGCCACGTCGCCGTCGAGCGGACGTGCGGCACGGATCTCGAGATCGCCGCCGGTGAGGGCCTTCGCCTCGCGGGCCAGCGTGTGATCGAGCGTGGCGGCGAAGGAGCCGACGGCGACGAGCGCGGCCACCCCGAGGGCAACGCACGCGCCGAGCAGGACGAAGTGCCGCCAGGCGCCGCGGGCCTGCCGCCAGGCAAGTCGCGAGGCGGCGCTCACGGGGCGAGGGCGGCGGCGCGCCGGCGCTCACCGGCCACGCGACCGTCGCGCAGCGACACCACGCGATCGGCGCGGTGCGCGAGCGCCTCGTCGTGGGTCACGAGCAGCAGCGTGGTGCCGCGCTCGCGGTTGAGCGCGAAGAGGAGGTCGACGACGGCGGCGCCCGTCGCGGAGTCGAGGTTGCCCGTCGGCTCGTCGGCCAGCAGGAGCGGCGGATCGAGCGCCATGGCGCGCGCGAGCGCAACGCGCTGCTGCTCGCCGCCCGAGAGCTGGGCCGGGTAATGATGCGCGCGGTCGATCAGTCCCACGCTCGCGAGCAGGTCGGCCGTGCGGGCGGTGGCGCCGGCGACGCCCGCGAGGTCGAAGGGCACCGCGACGTTCTCGGCCGCGGTCAGCGTCGGAATCAGGTGATAGGACTGGAACACGTAGCCGAGCGTCTCCCGGCGGAAGCGCGCCAGTGCGGCCTCGCCGAGCCGCGTCACCTCCATGCCGGCCACGACGATCGTGCCCGACGTCGGCGCGTCGAGACCGCCGATGAGTCCAAGCAGCGTCGACTTGCCGCTGCCCGAGGGCCCGGCCACGGCCACCGTTTCGCCGGCGGCCACGTCGAGGGAGACGCCGTCGAGTACGGTCAGCGTGCGGTCGCCGCTGGGCAGGCGCAGCGTGAGATCACGGATCGAGACGAGCATC
>QHSB01000019.1 GCA_003220335.1 Candidatus Rokuibacteriota bacterium | reverse complement strand
GCGCCTCGTCGGTCGTCTTGCCGAGCAGCATCAGCTCGGCGGCGATCCCGCGCTCTTCATGGTTGCCGTCGGGGCGCCTGCGCAGGGCCTCCGGCGCCCGACGGTCGGCCTCCCAATGGTTTCCCCGGCCGTCCCCGGCCACCGGCGTCTCGCTCCGACGAAGCGCGGCGACGGGAACGCGGACGGTGACGGATCCCGCCCGGACGGTTGCCGTCTCGCCGTGGATCTCCAGCAGTTCGCCCTTCAGCCCGAGATGCGCGGCCACGACGGGGGCGCCGGGAGTCAGCGGGCGGTCGGTCGGTGCGAGATCGGGGACGGTGGGAAGCACGCGCGCGGCGGCGTCTTGCAGGCGGCGGCGAGACTCCTGCAGCGCCGGCCTCGACCGGTCGGCGCGCTTGAGCCGCTCCCATTCCGACGAGACGGCGCGCCGGATGTCGGTGAGCAGCGCGGCCGCCTCGGCCTTGGCGCGCTCGAGGACGGCCCGCGCCTGCTCGCCGGCGCGGCGCTCGGCGTCGCGTGCGGCGGCCAGTCGCGCCACCGTCTCGGTCTCCCGGCGCTCCAGTTCCCGGGTGCGCTCGGCCTCCGAGCGGTTGCGCGCGTCGAGCTGAGCGAGCAGCTCCCCCAGCCGGCGCGCCTCCGCGGTGCGGTGGCCCTCGGCGCTCAGGATCAGCGCGGGCGCCAGGCCGAGCCGGGCGGCGATGGCGAGCGCCCACGACTGGCCCGGCCGGTCGTAGACGAGCCGGAAGGTGGGCGCCAGCGTGGCGGCGTCGAACTCCACCGAGGCATTGCGCGCGCGCGGCTCGACGGCGGCGAAGGCGCGTAACGGCTCGAGGTGCGTGGTGGCCACGACCAGCGCGCCGCGCTCGGCGAGCGACTCGAGAATCGCGCGGGCCAGGGCCGCGCCTTCGTCCGGATCGGTGCCGGCGCCCAGCTCGTCGAGCAGCACGAGGGAGTGGGCGTCCGCCTCGTCGAGGACCTCGCGGATCTGCTTGATGAAGGCGGAGAAGGTCGAGAGGTTCTCGGCGACCGACTGGTCGTCGCCGATCACGGCGAAGATCCGCTCGAAGACCGGTACGCGCGAGCCTTCGGCCGCGGGGACGTGGCAGCCGGCCTGGGTCATCAGCGAGAGCAGGGCGAGGGTTTTGAGCGCAATGGTCTTGCCGCCCGCGTTGGGCCCGGTGATCAGCAGCAGCGGCCGGTCGGGGGCGAGCTCGAGATCCACCGGCACGACCTCGCGCGCGGGGTCGCGCCAGCGCTGCGCGAGGAGCAGCGGGTGGCGTGCGGCCTTGAGGTCGACGCGGCCCTGGCGATCGAGGGCCGGCCGCGTGGCCTCCATGCGGTCGGCGAGGTGGGCGCGGGCGAACACCCAGTCCAGGGCGCCGAGCGTCTCCACGAGCGCGGCCAGCTCGTCGCGCCGCGCGCGCACCGCCTCGGTCAGCTCGGCGAGGATGCGCGCGGTCTCCTGCTGCTCGTCGCGCTCGAGGGCGACGAGGTCGTTGTTCGTCTCCACCATCGCCTCGGGCTCGACGAAAAGGGTCTGGCCGCTCTGCGAGCGGTCGTGGACGATGCCGCGCAGCCGCCCGCGGGCCTCGGCCCGGACGGGCAACACGTAGCGACCGTGCCGGACGGTGACGAAGCGGTCAGCGAAGACGCGATCGCCCTCGGCCTGCAGCAGCCTCTCGAGGTCGGCGACGAGGCGGCGCCGTCGCTCCCGGAGCTCGCGGCGTACGGAGCCGAGCCGGGCGCTCGCGCGATCGGTCAGGGCTCCGTCGTCGTCGAGCGCCTTGCGCAGCAGCTCGCGGAGGTCGGCCAGGCGCGGCAGGCGGTCCGCGCTCGCGGCGAGCCTGGGCGCGACAGGACGGATCGCGCGCGCGTAGGCGGCCAGGCGCGGCGCCGCGTCGAGCAGCGGGAGCAGCGCGAGCAGCTCGGGTCCGTCCAGCACGCTGCCGTCGGCATGCGCGCGGTCGAGGATCGGGCGGGGGTCGGACAAGCCGTCGAGTGGAGGAGCGCCTTCCTGGGCCAGCGCGCGACGCGCCTCGGCGGTGGCATCGAGCGCTTCGTCGACCTCGGAGGGGGTGCTGAGGGGCTCCGCCGTCGACGCGCGCTCGCGCCCCATCGGGGTGCGCGCGTCGGAAGCGATCAGGGCGCGGATGGCGTCCCATTCGATCCCGCGCCCCCAGAGACGGCCTGCCTTCACCCTGGGCCTCATTCGCTCCCGTCCGGGCTGGACGGAAGTGCCGGCGGTACCGTCCGGAGTGCTGCTGCTAATCGGCCATCCGCTCCCGCCGCTTCGCCTTCTTGCGCGCGGCGAGGGCCTTCCGCTTGCGCCGAACGCTGGGCTTCTCGTAATGTTGGCGCTTCTTGAACTCCGACAGGAGCCCGGCCTTCTCGCACTGTTTCTTGAACCGCTTCAGCGCGCTCTCGAAGGATTCATCGGGCTCGACGATGACCTTGGTCACTCGGCTCCCCCCTCCGCGGAGTCGCAGGTCTGGTGCATAAATGTTCACTATATACCATGGGGCCCTACCCCCAGCAATCGGAGGCTAAGGTTACACCGTGACGGCGAGCCTTGCACCCCCCGTGTACGCAGTCGCGCCGTTCGTCTTCATGCTGCTCGCCATCGCCGTGGGTCCGCTCTGGGTCCCACACTGGTGGGAATCGAACCGTCACAAGCTCCTCGTGGCCGCGGCGCTCGGGTTGCCCATCCTTGCGCTCTATCTGGCGCGCCGGCCCTCGGCCCTCGTGGGAATGGCCGAAGAGTACGTCTCGTTCATGGTGTTGCTGGCCGGCCTCTACGCGATTGCCGGCGGCATCCGCCTCACGGGCGACCTCGAGGCGACGCCGCTCACCAACACCGCCTTCCTCGGCCTCGGCGCGCTGCTGGCGTCGTTCGTCGGCACCACGGGCGCCTCGATGCTCCTGATCCGTCCGGTGCTGCAGACCAACCGCGAGCGCCGGCGCGTGAAGCACACGGTGATCTTCTTCATCTTCCTCGTCAGCAACGTCGGCGGCATGCTCACGCCGCTCGGCGATCCGCCGCTGTTTCTCGGCTACCTGTCGGGGGTGCCGTTCGCGTGGACGTTCCGGCTCTGGCCGCAGTGGCTCTTCATGGTCACCGCGCTGCTCGTCCTCTACTTCGTCTGGGACACGCGCCAGTACGCGCACGAGTCGATGGCCGCTCTGCGGCGCGATCGCGCCGAGACCCAGCCGCTCCGGCTGCGCGGCGGCCTCAACGTGCTCGGGCTCGCGCTGATCGTGCTCGCCGTCGCCCTCCTGCGCGCGCCGTGGCGCGAGGTCGCGATCGCCGCGGTGGCGGGCGGCTCGCTCTGGCACACGCCGGCATCCATCCGCCGGGCCAACGGCGTCACCGCCTATCCGATGATCGAGGTCGCCGTGCTGTTCTTCGGCATCTTCCTGACGATGATCCCGGCGCTCGAGCTGCTGCGCGTGCGGGGCGGCGAGCTCGGCGTGCGCGAGCCGTGGCAGTTCTTCTGGGCGGCGGGAAGCCTCTCGTCGTTTCTCGACAACGCGCCCACGTATCTGGCATTCCTCGCCCTGGGCCAGGGGCTGCACCTCACGAACGAGGTCGCCGGCGTCACGCACGTCGTGCTGGCCGCGATCAGCGTGGGCTCGGTCGCCATGGGCGCCAACTCCTACATCGGCAACGCGCCGAACTTCATGGTGAAGTCGATCGCGGAGGAGGCGAAGATCCCGATGCCCTCGTTCTTCGGCTACATGCTCTACAGCGGCGCGATCCTGCTCCCGCTCTTCGCGATCGTGACGCTGCTCTTCTTTCGCTGACGGCCATGGTGACGACGCCCGTGCTCGTGCTGCCCGGCTACGGTGACTCCGGTCCCGGGCACTGGCAGAGCCGGTGGGAAGCGGCGGACGGAAACCTCCGTCGGGTGCTCCAGCGCGACTGGCTGATGCCCGATCGCGCGGAGTGGCTGGCGATGCTCGAGCATGAGATCGCCGCCTGCGCGGCGCCGCCGGTGCTCGTCGCCCATAGTCTCGGCTGCGCGCTCGTCGCCCATCGGGTGACGGCCGGCGGCGGCGGTATCAAGGCCGCCCTCCTCGTGGCTCCGGCCGACGTCGAGGTCCTGGCGATCACGGTGGAGGCGGTGCACAGCTTCGCGCCGATGCCGCTCGTCCGGCTGCCGTTTCCGAGCGTCGTCGTCGCGAGCAGCGACGATCCGTACGTGACGCCGGGGCGCGCGGCAGCCTTCGCGCGCGCGTGGGGTAGCCGCCTCGTGACGCTCACGCGGGCGGGCCACGTCAACACCGATTCGGGATTCGGGCCGTGGGACGAGGGGCGGCGGCTGCTGGAGGAGCTGCGCTAACGAAGGAGGCCGAGCACGCGCTCGGCGGCGGTGGCCACCGCGGCGGCCACGGTGTCCTCCTCCTCGGGCTCGAAGGTCGTGAGGACATGATCGGGCACCTGCGACTTGTGTGCGGGGCGGCCGATGCCGATCTTCACGCGGCGGATGGCTTCAGTACCGAGCGCGTCGATGACCGACTGCACGCCGTTGTGGCCGCCCGCGCTGCCTCGCAGGCGCGTGCGGACCTTGCCGAGCGCCATGTCGATGTCGTCGTAGACGAGCACGAGGTCCTCGGGACCCGCGCCGAGCGTCAGCAGCACGTGACGCACGCTCGGTCCGCTCACGTTCATGAACGACTGCGGCTTCACGAGGTAGAGGGCGTCGCCGCGCCAGGAACCGCGCGCCACGAGCGCGCGGCCGTCGGGGTGCCAGGCCTTCTTCAGCTGCTGCGCGAGATGATCGACGACGCGCTGACCGATGTTGTGGCGGGTGTCCCGGTACTCCGGTCCGGGGTTCCCGAGCCCCACCACCACATGGGCCAACGCGTCGCCTCCGGCTTACTTTTCCTTCTCGGTCTTCTTCGGGGCCTCGGCCTTCTTCGGGGCGGCGGCGGGCGCCTTCTTGCCCTCGGCCTCGGCGGGCGCGCCCTCTTCCTTGGGCTTGCGCTCGGTGAGGACTTCCGGCTCCGCCGGCGTGACGGCCGCGGTGGCCTCCGGCGTGGCCGCGACTTCCTCCGCCATGGGCGGCGACACGGTGGCCACGGCCTGGCCCGGGTCGTTGATGATCCGCACACCCTCGGGCGCCCGGAGGTCTCGCACCGTGAGCACGTCGCCGATGGCCAGGTTCGACACGTCGGCGTCGATGCGCTCGGGGATGTTGATGGGCAGCGTGGAGACCTCGACCTCGTGCATGACGAGGTTGAGGATGCCGTTCGTGTCCTTGACGCCGATGGCCTCGCCCACGGGATGCACGGCCACCCGCACGGTGATGGCGCGGTCGGCGCGGACCTCCTGGATGTCCACGTGCAAGAGCCGCTCGGTGACGGGGTCGAACTGCATGTCACGGATGATGGCCATCCGCGCGCCGCCGTCGCCCTCCACCTTGAGGGAGAGCAGCTGCGTGGTGCCCTCGCGGCCGTGGATGATCCGCAGCACGTCGCGGGGATTGACGGCGATGGTCTCCGGCGCGGCGCCGCCATAGAGGATGGCGGGCACGACGCCGTCGCGGCGCAGGCGGCGGGCGATGCCCTTGCCCGTACCCTCGCGGCGCTTGACGGTGATCTCCGGGGTGTTCATCACAGGCTCCTTGGTCCTCGTGTCTAGACGAATAGCGTCGAGACGGATTCCTCGTCGTGGATCCGTCGAATGGCCTCGCCGAGCAGCGGCGCCACGGTCAGCACGGTCACCCGGCCCGCCGCACGCTTCTCGGGCGACACCGCGATCGAGTTGGTGACGACGACCTCCTCGATGGGGGAGGCCTTGATGCGGTCGATAGCCGGGCCCGACAGCACGGCGTGCACGCCGCAGGCCAGGATGCGCCGCGCGCCCTCGCGCTGGATGGCCGTGACCGCCTGCACCAGCGTGCCGGCGGTGTCGATCATGTCGTCGATCACCACCGCGTCGCGGCCGTCGACGTCACCGATGAGGTTCATGGCGACGGCGGCGCCGGGCTTGTCGCGCCGCTTGTCGATGATGGCCAGGCTCGCGTTGAGCCGCTTGGCGATCGCGCGCGCGCGCTCCACGCCGCCGGCGTCGGGGGAGACGAGGACGGGGTCGCGGAGGTCCTTCTTCTTCAGATAATCGATCATCACGACCGGGCCCGCGAACAGGTGGTCCACCGGGACATTGAAGAAGCCCTGGATCTGGCCGGCATGCAGGTCCAGCGCGAGCACGCGGTCGACCCCCGCCGCCTCCAGCAGGTCGGCCACCAGCTTGGCCGAGATCGGCACCCGCGGCTGCACCTTGCGGTCTTGCCGCGCGTAGCCGTAGTACGGCAGCACGGCCGTGATCCGGTGCGCCGACGCGCGCTTGAGCGCGTCGATCATGATCAGGAGCTCCATCAGCGTGTCGTTCACCGGCGGACAGGTGGGTTGGATCACGAAGACGTCCGCGCCGCGGACGTTTTCGTTGACCTGAACGTACACCTCGCCGTCGGAGAAGCGGGTGACCTCCGCGTCCGCGACCGGCACGCGCAGGTATTGCGCGATCTCCTCCGCCAGCGGGCGGTTCGCGTTCCCGGTAAACAGCTTCAGGTCGTAGGACATCGACGCCTCGCCGTCAGGGTGGTTGGGGCGGGAGGATTCGAACCTCCGAATACGGGATCCAAAGTCCCGCGCCTTGCCGCTTGGCCACGCCCCAGAAACATTGTCACCGCGCCATCCTTATCGCCGGTCCCGTCAGCGTGCGGACCGCCCAGCAATCCCAAGCGCCCCGCGTCAGCCGCCGGCGGATCTGCCGCGCGTGCTCGAACGAGCGCGCGACGCCGAACACCGTCGGCCCGCTGCCCGACATCAGCGCGCCCAGCGCGCCGGCCGCCAGCAGCGCCGCCCGCATCCGCCCGATCGGCGGGTACGCGGCCACCGCCACCTCCTGCAGCCCATTGTAGAGGCTCGCAGCCACGCGGGCCGGGCTTCGTCCGCCGAGTCCGCCGCCGAGCGTCTTCGCGTGGCGGCCGTCCGTGTACATCGCCGGCGTGACCCGCGCGTACATCTCCGCCGTGCTCACCGCGAAGCGCGGGTTCACCAGCACCAGCCCGAGCGAGCGACCGCGTAGCGGCTCGAGCCGTTCGCCGCGCCCCGTCGCCAGCGCCGTCCCACCGCGCAGGAAGAACGGCACGTCCATCCCCAGGCCCGTCGCCACCTCGTCCAGCCGCGCCACGGGCCAGCGCAGTCGCCACAGCCGATTCAGCCCCAGCAGCACAGCCGCGGCGTCGGCCGAGCCGCCGCCCAGCCCGGCCGCCACCGGGATCCGCTTGTCGAGCGTGATCCGCGCGCCACGCGTGACGCCGGCCGCCTCGCGCAGCGCCGTCGCCGCCCGGAGGGCCAGATTGCGGCCGTCGGCGGGCACGCCGGGGCTGCTCGCGAGCTCGAGAACCTCGGCGTCTTCGAGCGTGATCCGGTCCGAGAGGTCCACGGCCTGCATCACGGTGACGAGCTCGTGATAGCCGTCGTCGCGCTTGCCCAGCACTTCCAGAATGAGGTTCACCTTGGCCGCGGCGTTCAGCACGAGGCGACGGGCGCGCCCGATCCCCTTCGACAAAGCACGAAAGCCTATCACGCGCTGACGCGGAGGGTCAACGGATGCCGTGTATTTTCGCGTCGTTGGGCAGAGTGAGCGCGAAACGCTCGGCGTCGATGCCGGCATTCAGCGTGAGCGACCGGTAGCGCACGGCGCCCGTCACGTAATCGTTGCCGGCCGTGAGGTCGAAGCCGGTGAGCGCGCCGTCGGCGCCGCGCTGGAAGGTGACCGTCGCCTCCGTCCGGCCGCCGACGATCGTGACCCGGCGGACGACCCCGGTCTCGAAGTCCGTCCAGACGCGCTGCTCGTTGTAGCGCCCGACGAGCTTGACCGATCGCCCGAGCCCGTCGGGCGGCAGGATCTCGGCCACGCGGAGATCCTTCGGCGGAGCCACGCGGCCCGACAGGAGCGCCACGAGATCCTCGGGCTCCACGGGCAGGCTCAGGAGGTCGGCCGCGGTCTCCACGTTTGCGGCGCCGACCCGCGCCTCGTTCGTGGCCGCGTTGTACGCGGTGATCTTGCCGTCGTGCACGGTGACGAGCAGGAAGGGTTGGCCGAAGGGCGACAGGGCCTCGAAGCGGACCGAGGCGGGCGCGAGGGCCAGCACGACGCCGCTCAGCCGCTGGCGGTCCTTACCTCGCTTGAGCGTGACGTCGGCGAGGGCGCGCAGATCGCGGAATTCCCGCCAGCGCGCGGCCAGCACGTCCACCACGCGCCGCGCCTCCGCGTCGATGGGCGCGTGCGGCGTGGGCGGCGCGATCGCGCACCCGGCGAGGACGAGGGCGACGGCGAGGGCGCTACTGAGACGCCTTGGAGCCCTGCGCACGGCGCAGCCGCGCCTTCGCGTCCTGGACCTTCTGCTTGACGCCGTCGGCGTTCGGATCGAGCGACAGCGACTTCTCCCAGGCGGCGAGCGCGTCCTCCTCCAGGCCGTTCTTGGCGTACGCATCGCCCAGATGTTCGAAGATCACCGGGTCTTCCTTGGCACGGTCGACGGCGCGCTTCAGCTCGCGCAGGGCGTCGGGATACTTGCCCTGCTGGTAGTAGGCCCAGCCGAGGCTGTCGATGAAGTAGCCGTTGTCGGGCTCGAGCGAGAGCGCCTTGCCGATGAGCGAGATCGCCTCGTCGAGGTTCTGCCCGCGCTCGGCATACATGTAGCCGACGTAGTTGTAGGCCTCGGCGTGCTTGGGATCGATGGCGATGACGCGCTCGAAGGCGCGCACAGCATCGTCGAACTTCGCCTGCTTTTCGAGGACCACGCCCACCTGGAAATGCAGGTCGCGGTTCTTCTCGTCGAGCGACAGGCCCTCGCCCAGCGTCTCCAGCGCGCGGTCGTACTCCTTGGCGCGGAAGTAGGCGGTGCCGAGATAGAGGAAGAGCTCCGGCCGGCGCGGCTCGAGGTTCACCGCCTCGCGCAGCACGGCGATCGATTCGTCGAAGCGCTTGGCGCGCCCGTAGAGGAAGCCGAGCTGCACGCGCGCGTCGATCGAGCGCGGGTCGGCGCGCAGGATGCGCTCCAGCTCGGAGCGCGCCTCGGCGTCCTTGCCGGCGTCCATGTAGGTCGTGGCCAGGAAGTAGCGCGCGCGGAGATTGGTGGGCTCGAGCATCACCACGCGGCGGAAGGCGTCGCTGGCGCGGTCGTACATCTTCTGCTCGTAGAAGACGGCGCCGAGCTTCATCCAGACGCGCGCGTCGCGCGGGGCGATGTCGGCAAGCTGCTCGATCTCCTGCTGCGCCTCCTTGTACCGGCCGAGCCGGATCAGGAGGTCGCCGAGGCGCTCCACGAACGCGGGGTTGTCGGGATTCGCCTTCACGGCCCGCCGGTAGGTCTCGACCGCCTCCTCGGTGCGGTGGCGCGTCTCGTACACGTAGCCGAGGGCCGTCCAGGCGCCGTCGTGGTCGGGATCGAGCTCGACGGCCTTGGTGAGCCGCGCAATCGCCTCGTCCCAGCTCTCGGTCTCGATGGCGAGGCGACCGAGGAGGAACTGCGCCTGCGCCAGCCGCGGCTGCCGCTCGGCCAGCCGCAGCAGGACGGCGCGCGCGCGATCGTAGGCCTTCTGCTCGACCTGGTAGCGCGCGAGTGTGAGGTAGGCGTCCTCGTTGCTCGGGCTCAGCTCGATGACCTTCTCGAGCTCCGCCTCGGCCTCGCGGAAGTTCTTCTGCCCGCGCAGCAGCTCGGCCAGCGTGAGGTGCGGGCCGACATCCTCGGGCGCCAGCTGCACGGCGCGCTGGGCGGCCGTGAGTGCCTCCGCCGGCTGGTCCACACGGACCAGCCACTGCGCGAGTTGCGTCCACAGGAAGGCCGAGCTCGGATCGCGCTTGATCGCGTCGCGGAGGAGCGGGATGGCGTCCTTGAAGCGCCCCGCCTGCACGAGGAGCTGCGAGGCGGTGAAGTCGTAGTACGCCTCCGCCCGCGGATCCCGCGCAAGGGCCAC
>QHSB01000018.1 GCA_003220335.1 Candidatus Rokuibacteriota bacterium | reverse complement strand
GGGAGGCATCGGAGGGGGCCGCCGAGGCCCCCTCCGAAGTGTTAGCGCCCTCAGTCGGAGTAGGACGTGTGCTTCATGAAATCACAAAAGCGCTGCTTCGCTTCTTGAAAGCGGGCGTTGGCCGCCGCGACTTCAGTCTTGCTCACGCGCTGCCGCCGACTCCTCTCGATGACGAGATCACGCTCGGCCAGGCGCAAGAGCGCATCCTGTCGCAACACATATCCCCGTATTGCCGTAATCACGTTCGGATACCCAATCATGAAGGATTCGGTGCTTCGGACGGCGTCCGTGGTGGGCTTCTCGCGCAGCTCTCGTGGCAGGTCTTCCTCGAAGTAACGAAACGCCTCCGCGAAGTCCTTTGCGTTGAAACTGTCTTCGGTCATACGCCGATCGTCGCTGCCGGGCGCGATTGGCAGATTCGGCGGAGGGCAGACGTTGGCAGCCGCACCGACTCCGGCCGCACCGAGCACGATGACGAGGGCAAGAAGCAGCGTCACTGCGAGTCGCGCTCGGGCGCGGTGAGCGTGGTGCCGCCGTCGACGACGAGCGTGTGGCCCGTGATGTAGCGCGCGTAGTCGGAGAGCAGGAATCGCACGGCGTGGCCGATATCCCAGCCGGTGCCCTCCTGCCGCAGCACCGACGCGTTCTTGCGCTTCTCGCGCGCGGCCGGCGTCATGCCGCCCGCGTAGACCATCGGCGTGTAGACGGGGCCGGGCGCCACGCAGTTGACGCGGATGCCCTCGCGGCCGTGGTCCACCGCCATCGCGCGGGTGAGCGCGATGACGGCGCCCTTGGACGCCGTGTAGGCGGTGAGGCCGCGCGGGCGCAGGGCCGAGATCGACGAGACGTTGACGATGGCGCCGCCGCCCGCGCGCTTCATGGCGGGGATGGCGTGCTTGGCCACGAGGAACATCGTCTCCACGTTCACCTGCATGACCCGCCGCCACTCGTCCTCGCCGAGATCGACGACGGAGCCGCGGCTGCCGATGCCGACGTTGTTGTCGAGCACGTCGAGCCGCCCGAAGCGCTCGACCGCCGTCTTCACCATCGCCGCGCAGTCGGCCGAGCGCGTGACGTCGACCTCCACCGCGATGGCCTGGCCGCTGATCGACTCGATCATCTCCACGGTGCGACGCGCGAGCTTGAGGTCGCGGTCCGCCACCACCACGCGCGCGCCCGCCTTGGCGAGCAGGATCGCCGCCGCGCGGCCGTTGCCGATGCCGTCGCCGGCGGCGCCGCCGCCCGACACCAGGGCCACCTTGCCGTCCAGTCCCCAGCCGTCCGGAATGTCCATCGCCGGCCTCCTTGATTCCGGCAGGTAGGGTACACTCCCGCCACCATGAGATTCCAGGATCGCATCGCGCTCATCACCGCCGGCGGCCGCGGCATCGGCCGCGCCACCGCCGAGATCATCGGCCGCGAGGGCGGCACCGTCGTCCTCGTGGACACGGACAAGGCCGCGCTGGACGAGGCGGCCGGCGCCCTTCGCAAGGGCGGCGGCACCGCGCACACGCTCGTCGCCGACGCGCTCGACGCGGCGCAGGTCGAGAGCACGGTGCAGCGGATCGTGCAAGAGCACCGGCGGATCGACATCCTCGTCAACGCCGTCGGCGGCAGCACGATCATCGGCAAGCCATCCGCGCCCATCGACGAGCTGTCGCTCGCCGACTGGCAGCGCCTGCTGCACTTCAACCTCACCGGCACCTTCCTGTTCTGCCACGCGATCGTGCCCGTCATGAAGCGCCAGGCCGCCGGCAAGATCGTGAACATCTCGTCGATCGCCGGACGTGGGCTCAGCGCCAGCAGCAGCGCCGCCTACGCCACCGCCAAGGGCGGCATCATCGCCCTCACGCGCAAGCTCTCGCTGGAGCTCGGCCCCTTCGGCATCAACGTCAACGCGATCGCGCCGAGCCTGACCCTGAGCCCGCGCCTGCGCCCGCGCTGGGACGGCATGTCGCCGATCGAGCAGAAGGCCGAGGTGGAACGCGTGCCGCTGCGGCGCATCGCCGAGCCCGAAGACCAGGCGCGCGTGATCTGCTTCCTCGCCTCCAGCGACGCGGACTTCGTCACGGGCGTGACCATCGACGTGACGGGCGGCCAGTAGCGCCCGCCGCGCCCGAAAGGAGCTGTCATGTTGATCGCCGACTCGCAGGTGCACCTCTGGGGCGCCGACACGCCGCAGCGCCCGTGGCCCGCCGGCCGCGGCGTCGAGGCGCAGAAGCCCTATCCCGTCACGCGCGACATGCTGCTGTTCGAGATGGAGCTGGCGAAGGTCGACCGCATCGTCATCGTGCCGCCCTCGTGGGAGGGCGATCGCAACGATCTGGCCCTGGAGGCGGCGCGCACGCATCCCGACAAGTTCGCGGTGATGGGCCGCATCAATCTGGCCGACCCGGCGAGCAAGGCACTCGTGCCCGACTGGAAGAAGCAGCCCGGCATGCTCGGCATGCGCTTCACCTTCCACAACGAGCACAACCGCCACTTCCTCACCGACGGCAGCGCCGACTGGCTCTGGCCGGCGGCGGAGAAGGCCGGCATCCCGCTCATGGTGCTGGTGCCCGGCGCGCTCGACCACCTCGATCGCATCGCGGGCAAGCATCCGGGGCTCAGGCTCGTCATCGATCACGTCGGGCTGAACATCCGCCAGAAGGCGCCCAAGGTCTTCGAGGACCTGCCCGCCGTGTGCGCGCTGGCCAAGCACCCGAACATCGCCGTGAAGGCCTCGGGCATGCCGTCGCTCTCGACGCAGACCTACCCGTTCCGCGACCTGCACGACGCGATCAAGAAGCTGGTGGACTCGTTCGGCCCCAGGCGCACGTTCTGGGGCACCGACCTCACCCGCATGCCGTGCTCCTACCGCGAGTGCATCGACCTCTTCACGAAAGAGCAGCCGTGGCTCAAGGGCGAGGACCTCGAGTGGGTGATGGGCCGTGGCGTGTGCGAGTGGCTCGGCTGGGCGCGCTAGCGAGTCAGATGAAGGATCCGGCCGCGGTGCGGGCGTTGACGTTCGATTGCTACGGGACCCTTATCGATTGGGACGCGGGCATTCGGGCCTACCTGCGCCGCCTGCTCGACGCCAAGGGCGCCGGGACGGTCGACCTGGACCGCTTCTACCATCACTGGTATCACGAGTGCGAGCTCCCGGCGATCGCCGGTCCGTTCATGACCTACCACGAGGTGCTGCAGACGAGCGTTCAGCGCGCGCTGCGTGACTTCGGCCTGCCGGTTCGGCCCGACGACGGCGCCGATTTCGGTCAGGACATGAAGACCTGGCAGCCTTTTCCGGACACGCACGACGTGCTTACCGAGCTCGCCCGGACATACCCGCTGTGCATCATCTCCAACACGGCGCGCGACATCATCGAGCGGAGCATCGCCCACATGGGCGTCACGTTCACCCACGTCGTCACCGCGGAAGACGTCCGCGTCTACAAACCCGATCGCCGGATCTTCGAGGCGGCGCTCGCCCGGCTCGGCCTGCCGCCGGGTCCGCAGGTGCTCCACGTCTTCCAGTCGAAGATCGTCGACCTGCCGACGGCCGCGCTCCTTGGTCTCCAGACGGCCTGGATCAACCGGCAGCACCAGGAGCTGGAGCCTGACCGGCCGCGCCCGGATTCGATCTTCCCCGACCTCCTGCCCCTCCTGAGCTCGTTGAAGGGAGCATGAACATGGCCCTGATCAAGGTGAAGGACCTCGCGTACGGACGGCTGCGCTCGCCCGACCTGGACGCGGCGGAGGAATTCCTCACGCACTTCGGCATGATCCGCGCGGCGCGCACGCCGACGGCGCTCTACATGCGCGGCACCGACCCCAGCCACCACCTGCACGTCACCGAAAAAGGCGATCCCGCGTTCGTCGGCCTCGCCTACGAAGCCGCGAGCGAGGACGATCTGAGGCGCGTGGCGAAGGCGCCCGGCGCCTCGGAGGTCGAGTCGATCGACGAGCCCGGCGGCGGGCGCCGCGTGCGGCTGCGCGAGCCGAACGGCTATCAGGTCGAGGTCGTGTACGGCATCGAATCGCTGGCGCCGATCCCCGTCCCCGGCCAGCACATGAACAGCGGCGCCGAGCCGCTGCGCCGCGCCGGTACCCTCATGCGGCTGCGCACATCACCCTCGCCGATCAAGCGGATGGGCCATGGCGTGCTCGGCAGTCCAAAAGTAATGGACACCGTGCAGTGGTTCCGCGAGACGCTCGGGTTCATCGGCTCGGACGACGTCTACGCCGGCGACAAGAACAACATCATCGGCTCGTTCAACCGCTGCGATCGCGGCGACGAGTACGTCGACCACCACACGCTGTTCTGCGTGCACAACGACCGCGCGGGGCTCAACCACATGTCGTTCGAGGTGCCCGACGTCGACGCCGTGTTCAAGGACCACGAGTACCTCACGCGGCTCGGCAAGTACGAGCACATGTGGGGCGTCGGGCGGCACCTGCTCGGCAGCCAGGTCTACGATTACTGGGCCGACCCGTGGGGCCGCGTGCACGAGCGCTGGGCGGACACCGACCGCCTCAACGCGCAGAGCGGCAGCAATCTCCTGTCGGCGGCGGAGGGGTTCAGAAGCCAGTGGGGCGAGGACGCGCCGGAGAGGTTCATCCGCCACGTCAGCACGTAGTTAGGAAGGTGATAGGAATACGATCGATGGCCAATGAGACCGATCCTAACGCCGAGGGACTCTGGGCTGAAGAAGCTGAGCGCCGGCTTGATGAGCTTCGCGCCGGTGCCGTCAAGGGCCGACCCGCCGCAAGCGTCTTTCGAAAGGCTCGATCAGCGCTTCGGTGAAGCGCGTCCGTTTCCACCCGGACGCTGAAGCGGAATTGATCGCCGCCGGCCAGTTTTACGAGACTCAGACCCCCCGGCTCGGACTCCGCCGGAGCGTTGAACGGCCGAAGTTCATGAGGTGTTTGTTGTTCATGGACAGATCGGCGGGCCCGGCGACGCTTCCGACGAGGTCGCGGACACGGTCGAGCGCCGTGCTGCGCTTAGGCGGACGCCGTTTGGAAGGCGCAGCGCTGGATTTGGTCGTCTTTCGTCTTCGGGCCATCGGCATGGTCATCCTACATGCGAGATAGGCCATACGTTGAGCCTCCGGCCGGTCGATCTTGACGAACGGCGTCCGCCCCTGTATCCGTGGGGCCCCGAGGAGGTCACATGGCGATCATCCGCATCTACACGGGTCCCGACGGCAAGTCCCACTTTCAGGACGTCGAGCCCAAGCTCGAGCCGCGCGGCGATCAGTCCGAGAGCGCCGAGCTGATCCCCGGCAGCGGCATCGTCATCCGCCGCTTCGAGCCCAAGCGTACGAACCCCTGGCATCACGCGCCGGGCCGCTACGCGGTGTTCACGCTCTCGGGCGCCGTCGATATCGAGATCGGCGACGGCACCGTCCGGCGGCTCGGCTCCGGCGACATCCTGATCGCCGAGGACCTGACGGGCCAGGGTCACGCCACGCGCGAAGTCGGGCCCGAGTCGCGCGTCTCGATCTTCGTGCCGTTGCCATGAGCGACGCGCTCGTCACCTACGGCGCCGACGGCCGCGTCGGCATCGTCACGCTGAACCGACCCGACAAGCTCAACGCCATCAGCCCCGAGCTCAAGAAGACGCTCGTCGAGCGCTTCCACGAGGCCGACCGCGATCCGACCACGAGCGTGGTCGTGCTGCGTGCCGAGGGCCGCAGCTTCTCCGCCGGCTACGACATCTCGCCGAACCCGGCGCGCGCCGCGCGCAAGGGCAACGCGCTGGCGTGGCACGCCTCGCTCACCGACGACGCCGCGCTGGAGCTGACGCCGTGGACCATGAAGAAGCCGGTCATCGCCTCCGTACAGGGTCACTGCCTGGGCGGCGGCTGCGAGCTGGCCATGGTGTGCGACCTCACGATTGCCGCCGACGATGCGCTCTTCGGCGAGCCGGAGATCCGTTTCTCCAACGTCGGCCCCGTGATGGTCATGCCGTGGGTCATCGGCCTCAAGCGCGCGCGCGAGCTGCTCTATCTCGGCGATCCGATCGACGCCAGCACGGCGCTCGCCTATGGGATGGTGAACCGTGTGGTGCCGCGCGCCGAGCTGATGACGGCGACGCTGAAGGTGGCGCGGCGCATGGCCCTCATGTCGCCCGAGGCGCTCGCCGCCACCAAGCTGGCCGTCAACCGCGGCGCCGAGTGCGCCGGATTCCTGAACGCCATGCACGCCGGCGTCGACGTGCTCGCGGCGCTCTACGCGGCCCGCACCGAGGTCGGCACGAAGTTCGACGAGATCCGCGAGAAGGAAGGGCTCG
>QHSB01000017.1 GCA_003220335.1 Candidatus Rokuibacteriota bacterium | reverse complement strand
GGGGTGTGGGGGGCCATTTCGGGGCCCCATGCACGAGGCGCGACATCGAGGCGCGCCACGGGTGCCCCGGGGCGCGACGAGCGTTGGGGGGTGTGGGGGGCCATTTCGGGGCCCCCCATCTTCGATGACCGGAGGCGCGCTGGCCCTCGTGCTGGCGGCGGCGGTGCTGCACGCGGGCTGGAACGCGCTCGCCAAGCGCGGGACCGATCCGCTCGCGTTCCTCGCCCTCTGCTCGTGCGTCGCCGCGCCGCTCTTGCTGCCGCTCGCCGCCCCCATGCTCTGGCACGAGGGGCTGCCGGCGCGCGCGCTCCCGTTCGTGCTGGGTACGATCGCGCTGCACGTCGTGTATTTCGTGGCGCTCGGGCGCGCGTACTCGACCGGCGCCTACTCGATCGTCTATCCGATCGCGCGCGGCCTCGGTGTGGCGCTGGTCCCCGCGGGCGCCTACGTGCTGCTCGACGAGCGGCTCTCACCGATCGGCATCGCCGGCATCGCGTTCGTGGTCGCCGGCGTCCTGACGCTGCACCAGGTCGGGCACCGCCACGCGATCGCGACGGGTGCGCCGCTCGGCGCGGCCACGCTCTGGGCGGTGGTGACCGGGCTCAGCATCGCGTCCTACTCGCTGCTCGACAAGGCGGGTGTGGCCCGGCTGCACCCGGTGCCGTACATGCTGCTCATGGAGGCCGGCTGCGGGCTCGTGCTGTTCCCGGCCACGCTGCTGACGCGGCCGGCGGCGATGCGGCGCGAGTGGTCGAAGAACTGGCGGACGATCCTCGCGGTGGGCGCCATGAGCGCCGCCGGCTACACGCTGGTGCTGCTCGCGTTCCGGATCTCGAAGGCGGGTTACGTCGTCGCCGCGCGCGAGCTGTCGATCGTGCTCTCCGCGCTCATCGGCACGCTCTGGATGGGTGAGGGCCGCGTCGGCCCGCGACTGGCGGCGGCGACGATCGTGTTGGCCGGCGTCGCCTGCGTCGCGCTGGCGCGGTGATCTGCTCCCAGTGGAGTTTCGGAACACAGACTCGCGCTAGCCCATTTACAGGCTCGCCTCATCGGTCGAACCGCTTCGGCTCGCACCGCCATGCGGCAAGCGCTTCAGCTCGTAACGCCAGGCCGACCGGATGATCTCCGCGAGATCCTGGCGCTCCGGGCGCCAGCCGAGCTCGCGCGTGATGCGGCCGGTGGCCGCGACGAGCGTGGCGGGATCGCCGGGACGCCGCGGGCCCACGTGCGCGGCGATACGCCGGCCGGTGACGGCGGCGGCCGTGTCGACGACCTCGCGCACGGTGTAGCCCTCGCCGCCACAGCCGAGGTTGTAGACGGCCGTCGGCGCGCCGGCGGCCAGCGCGTCGAGTGCGCGCACGTGCGCGGCCGCCAGGTCGAGCACGTGCACGTAGTCGCGCACGCACGTCCCGTCGCGCGTCGGATAGTCGTCGCCGTAGATCGTCACGCCGTCGCGGCGGCCGGCGGCCGCCTGCAGCACGATCGGGATCAGGTGCGTCTCCGGCTCGTGTCGCTCGCCGTACCGCGCGCTCGCGCCGGCGGCATTGAAATAGCGCAGACTCACGCCGCGCAGCCCGAAGGCACGGCTGTGCCAGGCGATCGCGCGCTCGAGGGCCAGCTTCGTCTCCCCGTACGGGTTGGTCGGCGCGGGCGGGTCGTCCTCGTCGATCGGCTGCTTGCCCGGCTCGCCGTAGACGGCGGCGCTCGAGGAGAACACGAGCAGGCCCACCCCCGCCGCGCGCATCGCGTCGAGCAGCGTCAGGCCGCCCACGACGTTGGCGCGATAGTAGCGCGCGGGATCGCTCATCGACTCGGCGACGAGCGACAGGCCGGCCAGGTGGACGACGCCCTCGATCCGGTGCTCGCGCAGCTCGCCGCCCAGTGTGGCGGCGTCGAGCACGTCGGCGAGCACGAGCGGCACACCGTCGGGGACCGCGTCGCGGTGACCGCGGACGAGGCTGTCGTAGACGACGACCGTGTGCCCGCGCGCCAGCAGCGCCTCGGTGACCACGCTGCCGATGTAGCCGGCGCCTCCGGTCACGAGCACTCTCATGCGCTCACTCGCGACGCGTTGCGAGGATGGTCGCAATGCGCCGGGCGAGCGGCGCCGTCTCGAGGGCCTCGAGCGCGACGGGCAGGGCGATCGACCAGTTCGGCCGCTCGAGCGAGGTGCCGGGGACGTTCGGACGCTCGCGCACGGCGAGCGCGTCGTCGAGCGTCGCGGTGACGAGTAGCGACGGGGCCTCGGCCAGCCGCGCGTGCACGGCCTCGATCACGTCGGTCACCGCCGCGTCGGGCCCGAGGCCGCTCAGCTCGGCGAGCCGGGCGCGCGTCTCGTCGAGCGCGGCGCCGTCGCCGACGAGCCCCAGCGCTCGCTGCTCGGTCAGGTCCGCGCCCGTCCAGAGCCCGGCGATCGTCGGCAGATCGTGCGTCGTCACCGCCGCCATCGCCAGCGGCGGATAGCGCGCGGGCGGGCGCTCCTCGAACCACGCCACCCGGTACGAGAGGACGCCGTGCGCGGCAAGCTCCTCGCGCACGCCGGCCTCGACCGTGCCGAGATCCTCGCCGACCACCGTCGCGCCCGCGCGCTGACTCTCCAGCGCGACGATGGCCAGCAATTCCTGGGCGGGATAGCGCACATAGCCGCCCTCGGCCGGCGGCAGCCCGTGGGGGATCCAGAAGAGGCGGAAGAGTCCCATGACGTGGTCGATGCGCAGGCCGCCGCCGTGGCGGAGCGAGGCGCGGATCGTCTCGATGAACGGCTCGTAACCGAGCGCGCGCAGGCGGTGTGGGACGAACGGCGGAAGTCCCCAGTCCTGGCCGCGGGGCACGAAGCGATCGGGCGGGGCGCCGACCGAGGCGCCGGTGGCCAGCGCGTCCTGCCAGGCCCAGGCGTCGGCCCCGTCGGGGTCAACGCCGATCGGCAGGTCTTGCATGATTCCGACCTCGGCTGCGGCGGCCTCGAACTGCCGCTCGAGGAGCCACTGCAGCCACTGGTGAAAGCGCACGCGCGCGGCGTGCGTCTCCGCGAAGCGCGCGACATCCGGCAAGCCGGGGCGGCGGTGCTCTGATGGCCACGTATGCCAGCCGCCGCCGTGGCGCTCGGCCAGCACGCAAAAGATCGCAAAGTCCCGGAGGCTTGCACCGCGTTCTTCAATCCAACGCTCGAAGTCCGCGCCCGCCGCCGTGCCCTTCGCCCACAGCCGCTCGAGCGCCTCCATCTTGAGGTCGAATATCCGCGCGCGGTCGATGACGCGCTCGGCGCCGAGGGCGCGGCCCAGGGCCGCCAGTCGCTCGAGCTCGCCACCGAGCGTCGCGGCCCCCGGCACCTCCTCGATCCGGAGATAGAGTGGGTTCACGAAGCGGCGGCTCGAGGGGTAATAGGGGCTCGACTGCTGCGTGCGAAGCGGCAGCGGCGCGGAGAGTGGATTTATCAAGATCGTGCTCGCGCCCAGGCCGGCGGCCCAGCGGCCGAGCACTCTCAGGTCGGAGAGGTCGCCGATGCCCCAGGAGTGCGACGAGCGCGTCGCATAGAGCTGCGCCGCCCAGCCCCAGCCCCGACGCGACGGCACCGGACAGCGGCCCGGACTCACGATCAGCCGGATCGGCGGGCCGTCGTCGTCGGGGCGAAGCTCGTGATAGCCCGGCGGGATGTCGACAGGAAGCGTGCCGTCGAAGTCGAGCGCGGCGCCGTCCTCCAGCACGAGTCGCGCGCGCGCGGGCACCTCGATTCGCTCGCCGGCGCGCCGCACGATGATCGGCGCGGGCGGCGGCGCCTCACCCTCGGCGCCCATCGCACGCAGGAGCGCCTCACGCGTGGCGGGCGTCGGCTCACGCCATTCCCCGAAGGCGTCGTGATAGCCGTCCGCGATGCCCCAGGCGTCTGTCATTTGTAGGTTGGGGGCCCCGACATGGCCCGCCATTTGTAAGTGGGGGGCCCCGAAATGGCCCCCCACACCCCCCCGCGCTCGTCGCGTCCCGGCGGAGCCGTGACGCGCCTCGATAGCCGGCAGCGCTCAGCCGTGACGCGCCTCGATAGCCCCCCGCGCTCGTCGCGTCCCGTTTTGGGCATCGCGTTCAGCATACGCGGCTGGCCACTATGGGCGCTTCTTCGCGCGGGTGACGCGGGGGCGCTTGAGGCCGTCGAGTATGGCCGTGAGGTCGGCGCCCGGCGAGGTGCGCAGCGGTGCCCAGAGGTCGCCGACGCGCCGCACGCGTGCGGGCAGCGTCGTCAGCGTGAAGTCGCGATGGTCGATGCCCGCGTGGACCTCGCGCCAGGTCAGCGGCGTGGAGGCGCCCGCGAAGTCCGAGCCGCGCGCGCTGTACGCCGTCGCCAGTGTCTTGCCGCGGAAGTTCTGCATGTAGTCGATGTAAACGCGCCGGCCGCGCGCGTCCACGGCGCGCTCGACCGTGGCCACGCGCGGGTGCCGGTCGGCCACCAGCGTGGCCACGATCTCGCAGAAGATCCGTCCCGTCTCGTACGAGGTCCGTGGCGGCAGCGGGATGTAGACGTGCATGCCGGTGGCGCCCGACGTCTTCGGGACGGATGGCGTGCCGATGCGCTCCAGCTCGTCGTTGATGACGCGCGCGACGTCGACCACCGTCGCGAACGGCACCCCGGGCATCGGATCGAGATCGAGCACGACATGATCGGCGTCGTCCAGCGAGCCGACGCGCGAGAACCACGGGTCCTGCGAGATCGCGGCGATCTGCGCCATATAGAGGAGGGTGATCAGCGAGCCGCCGATGAGCCGGCTCGGCACCTCGGTGTCGACCGGCAGCGTCTGCACGCGCACGCCCGGCGGCGCATCGGCGGGAGCGCGCTGCTGGTAGAACGCCTTGCCGCGGATGCCGTCGGGAAAGCGCCGCATGACGAGCGGCCGGTCGGCGACCGCGGGCAGGAGCAACGGCGCCACCCAGGCGTAATACCGGAGCAGCGCACCCTTGGTGACGCCAAGACCGGGCCAGAACACCTTGTCGAGGTGGCTCACCGCGAGCGCGCCGTCGCCGGGCAGGTCCACCACGGCTTCGCCGCCGCGCGTCTCGACCTCCGCGAGCGTCGCGATCAGACGCCCGGTGGCGCCCCCCGCCCGCGGCCACGGCTCGATCTCGCGGCGCTTGCGCGCGGTCTTTGCCGTTGGGTTTGGGGGGCCCTTTCGAGGCCCCCCATCTTCAAGAGCGCCATGTCGGGATTCCCCATGTTCAGGAGCGTCAGATCCCGTCGTCTCCCTTCGAACGCGTTTGACGTCCACGTCATCCCGGAGCCCGAGATATTTGGGATGTCTCATGATCCCGTCCGCCGTCCACTCGGTGAACCCGACTTCGACCACGAGCTCCGGACGCGTCCAGTGCGGACGCTCATTGGCGACCGGGCGCGTGGCGAACGGACACGTGGTCGTTTCCAGCGGACGCAAGAGGGCGGCCAGGCGCGCCAGCTCCCGCTCCGAGAACCCCGTACCGGTGTGGCCGACGCAGACGAGCGCGCCGCCCTCCCAGACGCCGAGCAACAGTGCGCCGAAGTGCGCGCGACTTCCGCGGCCTTCCGTGAAGCCGCCGACCACGCATTCCTGACGGCGCAGGACCTTGATCTTGCGCCACGCGGGGCTGCGCCGCCCCGTCATGTAGGGCGAGTCGAGCTCCTTGGCGACGAGGCCCTCCCAGCCTCGCGCGAGCACCTCGTGGTAAAGCGCGCGCCCGTCGCCGGGGCTGAACTCCGAGAGTCGGAGCAGCGTCGTGCCCGTGTTGCCGAAGATGCGCTCGAGGCGCGCGCGGCGTGCGGTGAGCGGTAGGGCCCGCACGTCCGTCTCGCCGTCACGCAGGACGTCGAAGGCCACGAAGGCGACGGGCTCGGTGCCGACGCGGCCGCCGATGTCGCGCTCGGACGTCAGGTGGATGCGACCCTGCAGCCGCTGAAAGCCGGCGGGCTCGCCGTGCTGGTCGAGGGCGACGATCTCGCCGTCGAGCAGGACGTCGGCCTTGAGCTTGCGGGCGAAGCTCGCCAGCGCGCGCACGATCTCGGGGAACTGTCCCGTCTTGTCGTTGCCGAGTCGCGACCAGAGCCGCACGGCGCCCGGACCGCCGCCGGCCCGCACCATCGCGAGCGCCCGGATGCCGTCGTACTTGGGCTCGTAGGCAAAGCGCGGATCGACCAACGGGGCGGCGTCCAGCGAGGCGAGCATCGGACGGGGGACTGACTGTGGCATCGGCGTTGCTGTCAGTGTAAGCATGCCTGAGCTACCCGATCCCCCGGAGACGCAGCCCACCGAGCGGGTGCACCAGTTCACGGTGAACCGCGGGATGACGCCCGTGCTGGTCATCGAAACAACATCCTGGTACCTGGGGCTGCTCCAGGCGGCGCTCGCCCGCGTGGCCCTCGAAGGCCAGAACTGACCGGCAAGAACTGCCCGGCAAAATTCTTGCTCATGTGGCCCTTCGGAGGTGAAAGCCTATGAAGGCGACCGACCTACTCAAGAAGCAGCACAAGAGCGTGAAGGCTCTCTTCAAGAAGGTGGATAAGACCGAGGACGGCCGCCACCGCCGTCAGTTGATGGACCAGATTGCCAACGAATTGAAGATCCACACCAAGATCGAGGAAGAGATCTTCTACCCGGCCGTGCGCGAGATCGGCACCGAGAAGGCCGAGGAGATGATCGACGAGGCGTTCGAGGAGCATCACGTCGTCGACCTCGTGCTCGCGGAGCTGCCGACGGTCGATCCCGAGGACGAGCGGTTCGCCGCGAAGATGACGGTCCTCTCCGAGCTGGTGGAGCACCACGCCGACGAGGAAGAGGAAGAGATGTTCCCGATGTGTGAGAAGAAGCTCGGCCGTGCGCGGCTGGAGGAGGTCGGCCAGCAGATGCAGCGCATGGTCGAAGCCAGTCAGCGCCGAGCGGCGTGATGCGCCGGTCGGCGGCGCTGCTCCTGATCGTGGCGCTGGCGGCCGGCGCCCTCTGGGCCACCGGGGTGGTCACGGTCAAGGTCAATCCGCCGACGACTAATTCTGCGAGCGCCTCGCCGTTCTGGCAGGAAAAGGGCGGCGAGGCGCAGCTTCCCCCGACGCTTCGCATCTGGGTGGATCTCGCGAAGGC
>QHSB01000016.1 GCA_003220335.1 Candidatus Rokuibacteriota bacterium | reverse complement strand
CGTCGGGCGCCGGCACCTGGCAGAGATCGGCCGGGCACAGGTTGAACTGATCGGAGCGGCGCACGATGCGGATGGCGTACAGCATGCGGCCGTCGAGCACCTCCACGCGGACGATCGCGCCATCACGCGGCTCGACGTACTCCTGCAGCAGCGCCACGCCGTCGGGTCCGAAGTCCAGGGCCGGCGCGCGCGCCTCGAGATCGGCGGGCGTCTCGAAGCGCTCGATGAGCGCGCCCGAGCCGCCGACGTTGGGCTTCACCAGCGCGGGAAAGCGGACCTCGCGAGCGGCCTGCCGCAGCGGGGCGACGCCGTTGACGACGACGGTGCGAGGGTACCGCACGCCGAGCCGCTCGAACAGCTCGGCCTGGAGCGCCTTGGATTTCTCGAACCGCCACGCCGCGAGCGGGTTGACGACCGGCACGCCGACGGCCTCGAGATGCGCGAGCAGCGGCTCCGCGTAGAACAGCACGCGGCCGTGAGCGCGCCGATGCGACGACGGGCTCGTGCGGTTGACCACCACGTCCCAGCGCCGGCGTCGATCGCGAGGGTCGTAGCCATGCTCGGCGTGGTCGATCCGCTCGACCGCGAGCCCGCGTCCCTCGAGCTCCGCGATCAGCCGCTTCGACCACTCCGGATGCTCGTCGAGGATGCCGACTTTCACAAAAGCCCCTTTCTTGATCGGATTTGGGTATTAGATCAGGCCCGACCGGATCTGGCAAGCGGTACGGTGCTACTCTCCGCCATTGTGAGCAGGCTGACCTTCGACGACGTCGCCACGGCCTACGACGATTTCATGGGGCGCTGGACGCGGCTGTACGTTCCCGCGCTGCTGCGCGCGGCGCACGTCGCGCCCGGCCAGCGGGTGCTCGATATGGCGACAGGGACCGGTGAGTCGGCGTCGATGGCGGCGGATGCGGTCGGCGCCCGTGGCACGATCGTGGGCGTCGACGTCTCGCTGCCGATGCTGCGCGGCGCGCTGGCCAAGCCTGGGGCGCGCCCGATCCGGCTCGCCGCGATGGACGGGCAGGCGCTCGCTCTGCGCCACGAGATCTTCGACACGGTGATCTCGCAGCTCGGACTCATGTTCTTTCCGAGTCGCGTCGCCGGCGTCCGCGAGGCGCGGAGGGTGCTGCGTCCCGGCGGCCGCTTCGCGGCACTCGTGTGGGGTGCGCTCGAGCAGATGCCGTGGTTCGGCGGCCTTGCCGAAGAGCTGCTCGCGCAGTTTCCCGCGCGGCGCGAGGACCTGTTTCGCGGCGTGAGCCTCGGAGCGCCGGGGCGCCTGGAGAGCGTGCTCGCCGAGGCCGGCCTGCGTGGCGTGAGCGTGACGACCGAGACGCAGATCTTCCGCTTCGCGTCGTTCGAAGCGGAGGCGGAGCCGGAGCCCTACCACCGACGATTACTGGCGCCACGTGGAGTCGGGCGCGATCCGGGTCGGGATGATGCTGCGCGAGCTGCCGCCCGAGACCGTCCGCGCAGTCCGCGGCCGGGTCCGGGAGAGCGTGAGCGCCTTCGCCACACGCGATGGACCAGAGTTCCCCACGGTCGCGCTCGTCGGCTGCGGATCCGCCTGACCGCTCCGCACGCGGTGCGCGCCCCGCGCGCGGGCTAGCGAGACGACATCGAAGCGGCGGCGCTCGGAGCGGGCGGCGCCTGGCGCCGGCACGCGACTGGCGTGACGAGCAACGCGAGAACGATGAGCAGACCGAGCGCGCGCACCATAGCGATTCCGCGCAGCAACCCGCATGCCGCCGGCACTCGCCTTGCAGCTTCCCACCCGAGGGAGGCGGCCATGCTCATCAGCGTGAAGGACCTCGCGGGCTTCCATCTGGCGGCGACGGACGGCTCGATCGGCGAAGTCCAGGATTGCTACTTCGACGACGTGCACTGGACCGTGCGTTACCTCGTCGTGGACACGGGCGGATGGCTCTCGGGACGCAAGGTGCTGATCTCGCCGATGGCGGTGCGCGAGGTCGATGCGGCCGGGCGGCGGGTCGTCGTGGCGCTCACGCGTGAGCAAGTCGAGAGGAGCCCCGACGTCGACACTCACCGTCCCGTCTCGCGCCAGCACGAGATCGCGCTGCTCCAGCACTACGGATTCCCGACATACTGGTATGGCCCGTATCCGTGGGGCCCCGTGATGTTTCCGGCGCCGCCCCTCACGCCGTCCGAGGCCGTGGCCGACGAAGTCATCGCGCGCCAGGAGCAAGACAGTCTCGAGGACGCTCACCTGCACTCGAGCGCCGACGTCGTCGGCTACGCCATCCAGGCGCGTGACGGCGCCATCGGCCACGTCGACGACTTCCTGATCGACGATCGCGCGTGGACGATCCGCTGGCTCGTCGTGGACACGAGAAACTGGTTGCCGGGCAAACACGTGCTCGTCTCGCCCGAGTGGGTCGAGGACGTCTCGTGGACCGACCGCGCCGTGCGGGTAGGACTCAGCCGCGCGCAGGTCAAGGGCGCGCCCGAGTACGATCGCGACCGCCCGGTCGAGCGCGATTACGAGCGGCGGCTCTACGAGTACTACGGTCGTCGGTCCTACTGGGAGGATCGCGACCGCGCCGCGTGAGCGCGCGCGACAGCGCGCGCTGTCATGAGCGAGGCGCCCGCCGCGGAGCGGTTCGCGTCACGTCCGGCCGGCGGGCGTCTAGGCCTCAGGCGGCGCGCTCCTTCGAATGCCGGCCTTCGGCGAACTCCTCGATCATTTTCGCGTTGAACTGCGGAATGTCGTCGGGCTTGCGGCTCGACACGAGTCCCTGGTCCACGACCACGGCCTCGTCCACCCAATCCGCACCGGCGTTCTTCAGGTCCGTCCGCACCGACGGCCACGAGGTGATGCGCCGCCCGCGCACGACGCCCGCGTCGATGAGGGTCCACGGCCCGTGGCAGATCACCGCCACCGGCTTGCGCGCGTCGAAGAACGGCTTCACGAAGGCGAGCGCCTTCAGATCGATGCGGAGCTGATCGGGATTCATCACGCCGCCGGGCAGCAGCAAAGCATCGTAGTCGTCGGCGCGCGCCTGCGCGAGCGGCACGTCCACCGGCAGCTCGTCGCCCCACTGGGTGAAGTTCCACCCCTTCACCCGGCCCTCCGCAGGCGACACGACGTGCGCCGTTGCCCCGGCCTCCTGCAGCGCCTTGCGCGGCTCCGTCAGCTCGACCTGCTCGAAGCCGTGCGTGACCAGGATCGCGACCCTCTTGCCCTTGAGCTTCTGTTCCATCGCACCCTCCTCTGCCGAACGTCGAGGCGGCGAGAAGGTTCAAGCGACGTGCCGCCGATCGCTCGAGCGGGAAGGGCCGCTTGTACATCCGGCTCAGGCCAGCGCGTGCTCCACCGCGTGTTCGTGTTCGGGCCGGAACCACGCGAGGCGTCCGGCGAGACCGACGACCTCGCCGATCACGATGACGACCGGCGGCTCCAGCGCCGCCGCGCGCGCGCGCGCGCCGATGTCGTCGAGGCGCCCGGTGAGCACCGTCTGCCAGTCCGTCGTGCCCCAGCGCACGAGCGCGACGGGCGTTTGCGGCGCGCGCCCATGCGCGATCAGCTCGCGCGCGATCCGCGGCAGCGCGGCCACGCCCATGAGCACGACGAGCGTGTCGACGGCGGTGGCCAGGCGCGCCCAGTCGACGCCGGCGCGCGTCTTGCCGCAGCCCTCGTGACCGGTCACCACGGCGAACGATGACGCGACGCCGCGATGGGTCAGGGGAATGCCGGCGTACGCCGGCGCCGCGACGGCGGCGCTGACGCCCGGGACGATCTCGAATGGCACGCCGGCGGCCGCGAGCGCCTCGGCCTCCTCGCCGCCGCGACCGAACACGAACGGGTCGCCGCCCTTGAGCCGGACCACGCGGCGGCCACGCTTGGCGTGCATCACGAGCAGCGCGTTGATGCGCTCCTGCGGCAGCGCATGATCGCCGCTGGCCTTGCCGGCAAAGACGCGGCGCGCGCGCGGCGCCTCGGCGAGCAGCCGCGGATCGACGAGCCGGTCATAGATGACGACCTCCGCGCGCCGCAGCAGCGCGAGTCCGCGAACGGTCATGAGGCCTGGATCGCCGGGCCCCGCCCCGACGAGCGCGACCACACCTACCCGCACGCCGCGACCTGCAGCCGCGCGCGCAGGCGCCGCGCGGCTTCGTCGGACGGCGCACCCTCGAGCAATGCGTCCAAGCCCGCGTCGAGCGCGGCCAGCCAATCCGCAGCACCGGCGCGACGGCCGGCGGCCCGCAGCTCGCGCCGCGCGTCGGCGGCGACCTCCGCCAGCGGGCCGTAGGCATCAGGCAGCGCCGCCTCGATCCGCTGGCGCACTGCGCGCGCCAGCGCGGGACTGGCGCCGCCCGTGGAAACGGCCACGGTGACGGCGCCGCGCCGCACGACCGCGGGCAAGATCGCGTCGCAGTGCGCGGGGTCGTCGGCGGCGTTGACCCACACGCCCCGCGCGCGGCCCTCGAGCGCGACGGCGGCGTTGACGCCGCCGTCGTCGGTGGCGGCGAACGCGAGCGCGGCGCCCGCGAGGTCACCCTCGGTGTACGACCGCGCGACATGCGCGATCCGCCCCGCGGCCGCCAGCGTCGCGAGCGCAGGCGAGAGCGCAGGACTCACCACCGTGACCACGGCGCCGGCGGCGAGGAGGCCCTCGACCTTGCGCTCGGCGACCGCGCCGCCGCCGAGCACGACGCACGGCCGGCCCTCCAGCTCGACGAAGAGCGGAAACAGCGCCACGGCTACGCGTCCACGCCGGCCGGCAGCAGGCCGCCGGCGGGATCGCGCTCAACGGCGGGGACGGGGCTCCCCGCGAGCAGCGCGCGCAGCGTCGCATCGTCGTGGCGCGCGGCGAAGGCGCGGAAGGTCTCGCCGGCGCGCCGGCTCGTGAGGTACTCGCGCAGCAAGCGCTCGATCGCCGGCGCGACCTCGGTGGCGGGCACGCGCAGCCCGATCGGCCGCGCGACGGACTGGCGCGCGCCGAGCGCGCCGCCCACGCAGAAGTAGTAGGCGTCCACGAGCGCACCGTCGACCTTGAGCTTCTTGCCCTCGACGCCGATGTCGGCGATCCAGTGCTGGCCGCACGAGTTGGGGCAGCCGGTGACGTGCAGCTTCACGTGTTCCGAGAAGCTCGGCATCCGCCGCTCGAGGTCCTCGACGAGCCGTTTCGCGAAGCCCTTGGTCTCGGTCAGCGCGAGCTTGCAGAACTCGGTGCCCGTGCACGCGATGGTGCCGCGGCGAAACGGCGAGCCGCCCGTCGGCAGCCCGGCCTCGGCCAGCTCGCGCGCGAGCGCGGCGACGCGCTCCCGCCGCACGTTTACGACGACGACGTTCTGCATCGTGGTCGTGCGCAGCTGGCCGTCGCCGTGGCGCTCGGCGGCGTCGGCCAGCACGCGCAGCTGCCCCGGTGTGATGCGACCGCGCAGCACGGTGGCACCCGCGTAGCAGAGGTCCGGCTGGCGCTGCGGGTGGATGCCGACGTGGTCGCGATAGACGTCCTCGGGAGGGACCTCGTGCGGGGCGCGATCGAGTGCGTAGCCCAGGCGCGCCTCGACCTCGGACAAGAACTTCTCGGCCGTCCAACCGTGCTGCAGGAAGAGGAACTTGAGCCGCGCCTTCTCGCGATGCTGGCGCAGCACGTCGGAATCGCGGAAGACCTCGGTCACCGCGCGCACGACGGGCACCGCCTGGTGCCAGCGCACGAACGCATCGAGCCGCGCGCCGAGGCGCGGATCGGTCGAGAGTCCGCCTCCCACGCGCAGCGAGAAGCCCGGCTCGCCCGAGGCCGGATGGCGGAGCGCGGTGAGACCGACGTCGTTGATCTCGGGGTAGGAGCACCACGCGCGGCAGCCCGTGATCGTCACCTTGTACTTGCGCGGCAGGTTGTAGAACTCCGGGTTGCCGTTCAGCAGGTGCGTCGCCTCGAGCACCAGCGGCGAGGCGTCGAGGACCTCGTCGGCGTCCACGCCGGCCAGCGGGCAGCCCGTCACGTTGCGCGTGACGTCGCCGCACGCGCCGAGGCTCGTGAGCCCGGCGCGCCAGAGCGCGTGGATGAGCGCCGGCAGGTCCTCGATGGTCACCCAGTGCAGTTGCACGTTCTGGCGGACGGTGAGATCGGCAATGCCGCGCGCGTGACGCTCGGTGAGGTCGGCCAGTGTCCGGAGCTGCGGCGCGTTCACGATGCCGTTCGGGATGCGCACCCGCACCATGAAGTGCGTCGTCGCGCGGCCCTCCCCGCCGGTGCCGCCGACGGCGCCCACGCCGTCGCCCTGCGAATAGATGCCCCACCAGCGGAAGTACGTTGCCCACTCGGGCGGGATCGCGGCGTGGCCCTCGCGCGCGAAGCGCTCGATGGTCGCGTACGCTTCCCATGGATTCAGCTCGCGCTTGAGCCGTTCCGCGCGCTGCGCCTTGCTCTCCTTCACGTCACTCACGCTCGCCTCCGCTGAAACACACCAGGCGACGGATCTCGCGTCCGTCCACCCGGCTTTCGTCTTCGCCTGCGACTTTATCGCCTCGGCCGACCCGCGCTCACTGCACGTACCGTTGCCGCCACCATGACCGAAACTATA
>QHSB01000727.1 GCA_003220335.1 Candidatus Rokuibacteriota bacterium | reverse complement strand
CGCCTCGAGGGCGCGCCACGATTCGCTCGCCGGGGCCGCATCGATGCGGGAGCGATGAGCTACAACTGGCGCATGAAGGCCACCAGCGCCGCCTTCTCCCGCGGCGTCAGCTGCACGCCGAGGACGACGTTGAAAAACTCCACCGTATCCTCCAGCGTCAAGAGGCGCCCGTCGTGCAGATACGGCGGGGAGTCCTTGATCCCGCGCAGCGTGAAGGTCTTGATAGGGCCGTCGGCGTGGATCCACATATCGTTGATCGTTTGCGACTTGTAGAAGCGCTCGACCCTCAGATCGTGCATCTGGTTGTCGAGATACATAGGGGCGGGATGACACGTCGCACAGCGTCCCTTCCCGAAGAAGACCTCCTGCCCCAGGCGTTCCTCCTCCGTCGCCTTGGCCGGATCGAGCGTTCCGAGAACCGTCATTTTCGGGCTCGGGGGGAAATCGAACATGTTCTGCATCTGGGCCATCATGGCGACCTGGCTGGCCCGATCAGGGAGATTGAGCCCTTTCTTGGCGGCGATGACGTGGTCGCCGTCGAAGTAGGCGGTGCGCTGCTCGAACTCCGTGAAGTCCTCGACGGATCTCAGCGAGCGCTTGGAGCCGTGGATCAGCTGATTGAACATCCCGCGCAGGCTCACCGTCTCGATCCTGAAGCGCGCCGCCTGCGGGCGAATGTCCGGGGTCTGGTGGAAGGCGGCGTTGGTGTGGCCGTTGGAGTGACAGTCGAGACACGTGACGCCGAGGCTCTGGACGTCGGTCTTGCGGTCGTCGGTCTGGTTGAACTGCTGCTGGGGGAACGGCGTGAGCAGCAGGCGCATGCCTTCCATCTGGACCGGCGTCAGGATGCCGTCCAGGATCGCGAAGTAGTTCCTGATCGTGAGCAGTTGCCCGCGCGAGACATCGCCCAGCTCCGGCCGGCTGCTCAGGAACATGGGTGGGGGAAACTCCGGCAGCAGATGGTCCGGCAGATCGAAGTCGGCGTCGAACCGTTCGAGCGATCGCCCTTCCTGCTTGTTGATCTCCGTGATCTCGAACGCGGGGAAAATCATCCCGCCGGTCGCGTGCTTGACGTGCGGCAGGGGCAAGAATCCCCGGGGGAAGAGATCCTTCTCCCGAATCTCGTCAGCGGACATAGAGGCCAATTGCTCCCACGTGACGCCTCCAGGGAGTTTGACCCGCACTCCTTGCTGAACGGCCTTCCTTCCGCCGGACATCATCACGCCCTGGGCGGGGCGATTCGCGAGGTCGTAGCGTTCGGAGAGCAACGTGCGCTGGCGCTGCATCACGGTGGGCTTCGCCGCCTGGTCATCAGCCCGAACCTTGGCGAAGTCCTGCTCGACCACAGGGAAGTACGTCTTGCCTTGAGGGGGCTGTGTCTGGGGCGCCTGGGCCGCGCCCATGCCATACAGCAGCAGTCCGCCGCACAGCCCACCCAATCCCGCCCATCCAAGTATGGCAGCCCGTCGTCGCATGGTTGCTCCTTGACTTAAGAGTTTTGGAATGGTGAGTTTTGAATCTGCTCGTAGAAGTTGCTGCGTTGATAGTTTCGGATGAAATGCGAGCAGATGTCCTCGTTGCATGTTCCTTCTGTGGACTGTGTCTTGTGCTCGAAGCCCCCAAGGAATGCCTTGGCGATGTCCTGTGTGAAGTTCACGCGAGGATACTGTGCAACCACTCTCGTCCGGAGGTCGTCGGGAAACGTCTCGTAGCCGATACCGAGCACATCCAGACCTACTCCGTTGTACAAGAGCTCCACCTCCAACGGCTTGTATGCTGCGATACCGGGTGTTGTGTGGAGAGCAATTGCATCCCAGGCCGTCTGGATCCGAGCGGTGGGCACACCATGATGTTCGAGAAACTGACGAACAGCATTCGCACTGTCGACTTCGAAACGATCCGTCGCGCTGCTAAACTTCTCGAGCAAGCCGAGGTCGTGGAATGCGGCACAGATGAAGACAAGCTCCGCATCGAACGTCTTGCCTGTCTGCCTACCAAGCTCGTTCGCCCAGAAGAACACGCGATGAGAATGGTTGAAGAGCAGCGGCGTACTGAATTCTCGAAGCAGGCCGGTTGCCTCGCGGGTCA
>QHSB01000015.1 GCA_003220335.1 Candidatus Rokuibacteriota bacterium | reverse complement strand
GGTGCGGCGGAGGTGGCCGAGCTGAATCGATTGATCGATGCGCAGCGGCTCCCCAGCCCTCGCGGAAGCATCCGCTTTGGTTCCGCCGCCGGCAAACACGGACCGGATCATGGCTTCCTCAACTGGGGGGAGCCGTTCTGTCGCCTGCTGGATCATGAGGCGATCATGCCGATTCTTCGCCTTCGGCTCGGGGACTGCTTTCGGCTGGATCGTCTCTACGGGATCCGCATGCACAAGGGGCAGACCATGGGGGCCATGCACGCGGACTACGGGGCTTCGGCTCTCAACTCCTTCACCAGGCCAGGAGAGCGCTTTCACTTTGCCCCCAACGGTATCTACGAGGGGTTCACGGTCGTGGCCTGGAGTCTCACCGATGCCGGATCGGCCTACGGGGGATTCTGGTGTATTCCCGGGAGTCACAAGAGTCACTTCAAGCTGCCGCGCCAGATCCACGAGGCCCCGGAAAAGGCGTCCTGCGTGGTCATTCCGGAGATCCCGGCGGGGTCGGTCGTATTGTTCTCCGAGGCGGTGATGCACGGAACAGCCCCGTGGAGAGCCGACCACGAGCGCCGGACTCTGCTCTACAAGTATTGCGTCTCCCAGATGGCGTGGTCGCGGGCGCGCGTGCTTCCGCCACCCGATGTCCGGCTCACCCCGCGACAGGAAGCGCTCCTCACCGAGCCGGCGGATCCACATACGTTCGTTCCGTCACTCTTCAGCGACGGACCTGGCGTGGAGCGGTAGGGATCGCCCTGCCCCCTTACATGAAGGGACACGATATGAACGACAGTCGGATCGTGCCGGTGTTCCAGATCCTCGCCGAGGACATCCATGCCCTGGGCATCCGCGCCGTGTTCGGGCTCATGAGCGACGACACGGCAGTCTTCGCGGTGACGCTCGATGGCCTCGGCGTCAAGTTCGTCGGAGCGCGGCACGAGAACAACGCCATCGCCATGGCCGAGGGTTATGCCTACTCCACGGGAGAGCTTGGCGTGGCCCTCATCGGCCGTGGTCCGGCCACGGCCAACGGGCTTCACGCCGCCGTGGGGGCCAGTCGCACGGGATCGAAGGTGCTGGTCATCTATGGCGACGCCGCTGTCGGGAGCGGAGCCGTCAACGGCATTGGTCCCGATTACAAGGGCTTCAACGCCCAGGCCGTGCTGGGTGCCGCGGGGCTGACCTGTTTCACGGCCGCCAGCGCGGCCACCGCGCGCCAGACCCTGGCCGACGCCATGACCGCCGCCAGTCACGGAGCTCTGGCCGCCCTGCTCCTGCCCACGAACGTGCAGATGATGAACGTGGAGGTCTGGGGACCGGCGCCGAAGATCACCCCTGCCAGCCAGCCGACGGGCGCGCGCAGACAATCCATCGACGCCGCCGCGGCGCTCCTGAGCAAGAGCCGGCGTCCCGTGATCGTGGCCGGCATGGGCGCTCATCGAGCCGGGGCGAAGGCGGCGTTGCAAGCCCTGGCGGAGAAGACCGGCGCCTTGCTGATGACCTCGGCGCGCGGCAAGGACATGTTCCACGGCCATCCGTACAACCTGGGCATCCTCGGATCCTTCTCCCACACCATGGGACGGCGCATGATGGACCAGGCCGATTGCGTGCTCGTGTTCGGCGCCGGGCTGAACTTTCTCACCATGAGCTTTGGTGCCGCCGTTCCCCAGGTGCCGATCATCCAGGTCGATTCCGTGCGAGCCCATATCGGGCGGTGGACCACGGCGGACGTGGCGGTGGTGGGCGATGCCCGGCTGGTGGCCGAGCAACTGCTGGCGGCGCTGCCGGGGCGGCATGGCTCCGAAAAGCCCTTTCACACCGCGGAGAACCTGGCCAGGATCTCGGGGTTCGACATCGCGTTCGATTTCGAGGCGGCTCACACGCCCCGCACCGTGGATCCCCGTGCGCTGGGAGTCGAGCTCGACCGGCTGCTGCCCCGGGAGCGCCACCTCGTGTACGACGCCGGAAATTTCCTCGGCATCCTGCCTTACATCACCGTCCCCACGCCCGGACATCTGAAGATGACGAGCGAGTTTGCATCCATCGGTCTGGGCTTCGGCACGGCGCTGGGGGTGGCGAAGGGTCGCCCACACGTCCCCACGGTGCTGGTGATCGGCGACGGCGGCTTCCTCATGACCATGAGCGAGCTGGAAACCGTGATCCGGGAGGACATCCCGTTGATCATCGTGCTGATGAACGACTGCGCCTACGGGGCGGAGCTGCACTTCCTGGCGATGCGCAAGCTCCCCGTCGGGAAGTCGGTGTTTCCGGACGTGGACTTCGCGACGGTGGCGGAGGCGTTCGGGTTCCAGGCGTACACCGTCCGCACCCTGGACGAGTTGCGCGCGCTCCGACCTGTGCTGGGTAAGCCGGAAGGTCCCATTCTTCTGGATTGCAAGGTCAACGCCGAGATCGCCGCGCCCTTCATGGGCGAGTTCGCCGAATTCGAAGCTCGACACCAGTAGAATGCCGGGGCGTTCGGCTCCTTCGGAGGGATCAGGGATGGCGCGCACGTACAACGTGGTCGACGCAGACGGCCATATCCTCGAGCCGCTCGACCTGTGGGACAGGTACATCGATCCCGAGTTCCGCGAGCGCCGGCCGCGGTTCGTCATCGACGAAAACGGCAAGGAACGCCTGAGCGTCGAAGGCAAGCTGCTGGGCAATCCGCGGGGGATCGGTAGCCTGGGTTCCGTGGGCGCCCGACAGGGAATCGTCAAGCCCGGCACCCTGAAATACGCCGAAGGGCGCAAAGGCGGCTTCGACCCGCACGCGCGCATCGTCGACATGGATGCCGACGGCATCGACGCCGCCTTCCTTTATCCCAGCCTGGGCCTGTTCGCCGGCGCCGTCGAGGACCCAGGCCTTGCCGCCGCGATGTGCCGCGCCTACAACCGCTGGCTCGCCGATTACTGCCAGGCGTATCCCGAGCGCCTCTTCGGGGTCGCGATGCTGCCGATGCAGTCGGTCGACCTGGCGATCGACGAGATGCGCTACGCCCGCGAAAAGCTCGGGATGCGCGGCGGGTTCCTGCGGCCCAACCCGTATCACGGCAAGAAGATGATCAGCGACCCGATGTACGAGCCGTTCTGGACGATGGCCGAGGACCTCGATGTCTCCATCGGCTTCCACGAGGGATCGACCAACGCGATGCCGACCGTCGGCGTCGATCGGTTCGAGGACGACCGCGCGGCGCGCCACATGGTCTCGCACACGATGGAGATGATGCTCGTGGCGCTGAGTGTCATCTGGGGCGGTGTCGTCGACCGTCATCCGCGATTGCGCGTCGCGTTTCTCGAGTCGGGCGGCGGCTGGATCGCGCCGTGGCTCGACCGCATGGACCGGCACTTCGATGACCAGGGCTTCAACGAGTCCGCGCCGAAGACGAGGCCGAGCGAGCTGTTCCAGCGCAATTGCTGGATCTCGTTCGAGCCGGTCGAGAGCAGCATCGCGGTGCTGGCCGACTACATCGGGCCGCACAAGATCATGTGGGCCACCGATTATCCGCACTCGGACGGCTTCTTCCCGGGCGCGCCGCAGATGCTCCGCGAGCGCCTCGGAACACTGTCCCCCGAGGCGAAGCACCAGGTGCTCGCCGGCGGCGCGCTCGGCTTCTACGGGATGAGCTGAGGCCGGCACCGCAAAGCGCTACGCTGACCCCGGCGGTTAACTATCGAGCGCAGCCACCGCCTCGATCTCGATCAGCGCCTCTGGGATCGCCAGATTCGAGATCTGCACCAGTGTGCTCGCGGGTGGGTTGGGCCCGAAGAACTCCGAGCGCACCTCGCCGTACGCCTCCCGATAACGCACGTCGATGACGAAGACGGTGACCTTGACGACATCGTCCATCTTGCCGCCGCCGGCCTCGACGATCATCTTGATCTGCTCGAAGATGCGGCGTGTTTGCGCCTTGATGTCGCCCTTGCCCACGAGATTGCCGTCTTTGTCGTAGGGCAACTGGCCCGCCACGTAGATGGTGTTGCCCACGCGCCAGCCAAGGGTGTAGCGCGGCCGCTGGTCCTTCATGCCGGGCGGAGCGATCGGGATGCGTGCCATGACGACTCCTCCATTTCTCGACGGCCGGGCCGTCCACGTTCGATCGAACGGCCTCGCGCCCCTGGCGCGGGCCGCGATAGTATGTGCCCGTTCGATCTCCTCCGGAGGGATTACTGATCCGCATTGCCGTTCTGAACTTCGTCCATGAGACGGTGACGTTCCTGCCCAACGACACCACGCTCGACGACTTCATCCCATGACGGTTCGCCGGCCAGAGGCGACGCGCTGCTCGCCTGGGAGCCGCGGTCGTACATGGGCGGCTTCGTGAAGGTGGCGCGCGAGCATGCCGGCGTCGAGCTGGTCGGCATCGAATCGCCGCTCTGGCCCCGGACCGGTACCGGTTCGGGCTGGATCACGAGGGAGGCCTACGAGCACTTTCTCGGCCGCATGATCGCCGAGCTCGAGCGTGGCGGGAGATGGCACGGCGTCTATCTCGCCCTGCATGGCGCGATGGGTGTGCGCGGCGTGGCGCGGCCCGAGGCCGACATCGCCCGCCGCGTGCGCGAGATCGTGGGCCGCGACGCCTTCATCGCCGGCACCTTCGATCCGCACGGCAACGAGGACGCCGAGTTCCTGCGTCAGGCCGACTTCGCGTTCTGCGCGAAATACTTCCCGCACTACGACAGCCGCCTGCAAGGCGAGCGCGCGGCCCGCATGCTGATCCGCGCCATCCGCGGCGACTACACACCTGTCAGTGCCACCGTGAAGGTTCCGATCCTGACCGCGACGGTCCTGCAATGGACTGGCGCCTCGCCGTGGATGGACCTCGTCCAGCGCGCACTCGTCTGGGAAGCGCGCGAGCCCGACCTCTACATGAACGTCTTCTTCGGCTTCCCGTTCGCCGACGTGCCGGATGTCGGCATGACGGTCCAGGCGATGACCAACGGCAAACCCGCGCTTGCGCGCAAGGCCGCTGACGACGTCGCGACGTGGGCATGGCGCCGGCGCGAGGCGCTGCTGAAGACGGCGACGGTGCATCCCATCGCCGAGGGCGTCGAGCTCGCCAAGGAGGCGGTGGCGCGCGACGCCTGGCCCGTGGTGCTGGCCGACCATTCCGACCGCTCTGGATCGGCGACGTGGGTGCTGCAGCAGGTGATCGCGCAGGACCTGGCCGACGTGCTGATTGCCACCATCGCCGACCGCACGGTCGTCGAGGCGGTCGCGGCCAAGGGTCTGAAGGCCGGCGATCCGTTCGACACGGACGTTGGCGGCCTGGCCGACGAGTCCGCCGGCCAGCCGGTGCGGATCAAGGGCACGATCACGGGCGTGGCGGATATCGCCGGCCGGCACTGGGTGAGCGTCGCCTTCGGGCGAGGCAATGTCGTGCTGATCAGCGAATATCTCACCCAGGTCATGGACCCGCTCGGCCTGACGGGGCCGGGATTCTCGATCGATCAGTTCAAGGTCTTTGCAATCAAGTCTCGTGTGCACTTCCGCCGCGGCTTCGACGATTCGGGCTTCGCGAAGACGATCCTGTTGGTCGAGCCGGAGCAGCCATTCCTCGGCACGGTACGGCTCGAGGCGCTGCCCTACCGGAACGTCGACATCTCCAAGTTCTATCCGTACGGCGACGTCAGCTTTCCCTGAGACATGACGCTGCCAGTGTTCGAGACACCGCGCCTGATCGTGCGGTCCATCACCGAGCACGACGCCGAAGGTCTGCATGAGGCGTACGGCGATGCCGACGCCATGCGGCACTGGGACCTCCCTCCATCGGTAGACGTGTCGCAGACCGCCGAGCGCATACGCCTGTCCGCTGAAGCCGACCCACGCTGGCATGGCATGTGGGCGGTCCAGACTCATGCGGGCCGGTTCGTGGGCGCGATCAACTATCACGCGCACAACGAACAGCAACGGCGACTCGCGCTCGGGTGGATCGTGGTGCCGTCGTGCTGGCGCCAGGGTCTCATGACGGAGGCGGCGCCGCCCGTGATCTCGCATTGCTTCACGCGTCTGAACGCGCATCGCATCGAAGCTCGGATCGAGCCGGAGAACGTGTCGTCACGGCGGCTGGCTGCGAAGCTGCGCTTCACCGAGGAGGGCCTGCTGCGCGACTGGCTCTGCGTCGCGGGCGAGTTCCGCAACGTCGTGATGTACAGCCTGCTGCGCACGGAATGGAGTTAAGCTCCGCCCAGTTGACGGACGACGCCGTTCCAGAGCGAGTGAACGACCATAAGGAGCCGACCATGCTGATCGTCGACGCGCAGATTCATCTCTGGAATGCGGGCAACCCCACCAGCCCATGGCACCGGCAGATCCCCGCCTATCTCAAAGAACATGCCCTGAAGGAGATGGACGCCGGCGGTGTCGATGCCGCCATCCTCACGCCGCACACGCCGTGGGATCCGAACGCGAACGAGCTCTGCATGGAGGCCGCGCGCGCGCATCCCGACCGGTTCGCGATCCTCGGCAACTTTCCCCTCGACAAGCCCGAGAGCCGGGCGCTGGTCGACACGTGGAAGCAGCGCCCGGGAATGCTCGGCTGCCGCTTCACCTTCATCGGGCCGGACCAGAGCACGTGGCCGACGGACGGCACCGTCGACTGGCTGTGGCCGGCAGCGGAGCGGGCCGGCCTGCCGATCGCGATGATGGCGGCGAACTTTCTGCCGAAGGTCGGCGAGGTCGCCCAGCGGCACCCAAACCTCAAGCTGATCCTCGATCACCTCGGTCGCCCGAGGGGGGACACGAGCCCGAGTGCGCGGTGGGCGAATCTGGCGGACGTGCTCGCGCTCGCGAAATATCCGAACGTCGCGATGAAGGCGACCGGCGCGCCGAGCTACTCCGATCAGCCCTACCCGTTTCGCGACATCCACGACAATCTGCACCGCCTCTACGACGCCTTCGGCCCCGCGCGCTGGTTCTGGGGCACCGACATCACGCGCATGCCGTGCTCGTGGCGTCAGTGCGTGACGCTGTTCACGGAAGAGCTGCCCTGGCTGAAGGGCCGCGACCTCGAACTGGTCATGGGCCGGGCTGTCTGTGACTGGCTGGGATGGAAACGATAGGAGATACGACATGAGACCCAACAAGCTGCGCGAGCTCCTGAAGTCCAACAAGCCGACGCTGTCCACCCACATTCACACCACGTGGCCGTCCGTCGTGGAA
>QHSB01000014.1 GCA_003220335.1 Candidatus Rokuibacteriota bacterium | reverse complement strand
ACCACTCACCGACGAGAGCATCGCCGGGCACGTGGCGCTGAGCGGCCGACTGATCAACCTCGCCGATGCCTACGCCCCCCCACCCGACTCGCCTTTCACGATCAACAGCTGGTTCGACGAGCAGACGGGCTATCGGACCAAGTCGATGCTCGTGGTGCCGATGCGCACGCCCCATGGTCAGACGATCGGGGTCCTGCAGCTCATCAACTGCAAGGACGACAGCAGCGCGCGGCTCGCCGATCCCCCCGACGTCGAGCGGCACGTGCGGCCGTACGACGCGCGCGATGAGAAGCTGGCGGGCTCGCTCGCCTCACAGGCCGCGGTCGCCATCTACAACCGCCGCCTCTACCTGTCGATCCGGGACCTCTTCGAGGGCTTCGTGAAGGCGTCGGTGACGGCGATCGAGGCGCGCGACCCGACGACGTCCGGCCACTCGTTCCGCGTGGCCGACCTCACGGTGGCGCTCGCGGAGACGGCGGACCGCTGCGAGACGGGTCCCTATCGCGAGCTGAAGTTCCGCGACGACGAGTTGATGGAGCTGCGCTACGCCTCGCTGCTGCACGATTTCGGCAAGGTCGGGGTGCGCGAGCACGTGCTGGTGAAGGCCAAGAAACTCTATCCCGCCGACTTCGACCGCATCCGCCACCGGGTGGAGCTGCTCAAGCGCGACCTCGTGCTGCGGACGGCGCGCGCCAAGCTCGACCGGGCGCTCGCGCGCGACGCCGACTACGCGGCGCGCGCCGCGCGCCTCGACGCCGATCTCGCGGCCGCGCTGGCGGAGCTGGACCGGCAGCTGGACCTCGTGGGCGTCGCCAACGAGCCGAGCGTGCAGCCGCAAGCGTTCACCGCCGAGATCCTGCGCCTCGCCACCCAGACCTGGCAGGACGCCGAGGGCACGCCGCGCAGCGTGCTGACACCGGAGGAGGCGCGCGTGCTGGCCATTCCGCGCGGGAGCCTCACCGACGAAGAGCGCGTCGCCATCCAGCAGCACGTCGTGCACACCTTCCAGTTCCTCGCGCAGATCCCGTGGACGAAGGAGCTGAGCCGGGTGCCGGAGATCGCGCGCTCGCATCACGAGAAGCTCGACGGCACCGGCTATCCTTACGGTGCGCGCGCGGAAGCGATCCCCGTACAGTCGCGGATGATGGCCATCGCCGACATCTACGACGCGCTCACCGCGAGCGACCGGCCGTACAAGAAGGCGCTGCGCGCCGAGGAGGCGCTGGCGATCCTGGACGCGGAGCGCCGCGCCGGCGCGCTCGACTCGGCGCTGCTCGACCTGTTCATCGAAGCTCGCGTGTTCGAGCGCACCGCGCGTCCGGCGTAGGGCGCGCCGTCACGCACCGGGATGGTCGGCGGCGGCCGCGGCCCCGTTCGACCACGCAAAATCGACAATGCGTCGCGCCTGTCAACGAGCCACGATGACGGCTGGAACCGCATTACCCAGAAGCCACGGGTCTCACGGGGCCGCAGCCGCCGCCGACCACCCCTCTGGCTGGCGGCCCTCCCTTACTGCATCGGACGAGCGATCGTCGATCGCGGAACTTCAGCCGGCGATCAACAAGAGCGAGACGCACCACGTCGCGAGCGCGAGGACTGCGACCGCAGCGCGTGCGAGCTCGGCGAGGACACTCTGGCTCCTCACGTGTTGAGTGGTACGCGGCAAAAAAAGGGCGCGCGAGCGCCGGGTCGAGATCAGCCGGCGCTGGAGCGCCGGGTACGTCAGAGCGTGCGCGTTCATCGTCACTGCCTCCAGCGATACGGTTTTAGGACGCGATCCATGGTCAGAATCCCCGAAGCACGCCGACGACCTTGCCGAGGATCGTCACGGGCGTGCGCCGCGGGTCGATGACGATCGGCGCCATCGTCGGATGCTCGGGCTTGAGCACGACCCGCTCCCCGTCACGCGAAAAGCGCTTGACCGTCGCCTCGGCCTCGCCCGACTCCGACTCCACGAGCGCGACCACGATGTCGTTGGGCGACGCGCTGTCCTGCCGCCGCACGAGCACGAGATCGCCGTCGCAGATGTGCGCCTCGATCATGCTTTCGCCGCGTACGCGGAGCGCGAACAGATCCTCGGCCCGGCCGGGCAGCGAGGCGGGGGCGATGTGCAGCTCCCCCTCGCGGTTCTCGGTCGCGAGCAGCGGCTGCCCGGCGGCAACACGGCCGAGGATCGGCACCGCGTGCGTGGCGCGCGCCGGCGGATCCGTCAGCGTCAGCGCCCGGGACGTCCGTCCCGCGCTCACCCGCCGCTGCAGCGCGCCCTTGCGCTCGAGCGCCCGCAGGTGGTCGAACGCCGCTCGCGGCGTCACCTTGAACCGGTCGCCGATCTCCCGGACGGTGGGCGGCACGCCGTGCTTCGCGACGAACGTGCGCATGAAGCCGAGGACCTCCTGCTGCTTGTCGGTCAGCTCGCGCATGACACCTCCCTGGCTGGCTACGATACTCAACGGGTGTTGAGGAAGGCAAGCAAAAAAAGAGGGTGGTCTTACGCAGGCTCCCAGGGCTCGCAGACCGGACAGGTGCTGAGGCCCTGCTCACGCGCCTCGGTCATCGTCTTCATGTACATGCGCTCGGCCTCGGGGATACGCGCCACCCAGCCGCAGTCGCGGCGATGGAAGAGTCGTGAGTCGCGCTGCGCGCAGTACGGCTCGCCGTGCTCGACGATCTCGGTGCCAACGGCCACCGGCAGGTCGCTCGTTTCCGGCGCGATCGGCTCGGTCTCGGACGGCAGCGTCGGCGAGGCCTCGGTCGGCGTTGAAGCATACGAGGACACCGGCGGCGGATCGGGCTCATTGATGTGCAGATTCGTCTCGACGGTGGACCGGAACTCGTCGCTCGCGCGCCGGAACTCTCGCAGCGCGCGGCCCACCATCCGTCCCAGCTCGGGCAACTTCGACGGGCCGAAGACGAGCAGCGCGAGCACCCCGATGACGAGCATTTCCTGAAGCCCGATATCGAACATGGCGCCTAGGGTAACACGCGTGGCGCGGGCCTTCCCCGGGTGCCCGAAGACGGAAAAGAATTTCCCTGCGGCGGCCGACGGGCGTGGCGCCCCGCGTCCGGAACCGCGCAGTTGACGTTGCGGCACAAGCGGGGCACGAGAGTTGCTGCTTCGGTCGGCCCTGAGGAGGCCGACCGATGATCCTGCGCGTCGTGCTCTACTTCGTCCTGATGTCCGGGCTCGCCGTTCGCGAGTGGCTCACGCCGGTCAGGACGCGATGACTTCCTTCTGCTTCTCCGGCTCCGTCTCCTGGACCACGAGGCCGCACTGCACGATCTTGTAGAGCAGCGCCTTGTAGCTGATCTGCAGCAGCCGCGCGGCCTTCGCGCGATTCCAGTGCACGCGGTCGAGCACTTCCTTGATGGCCACGCGCTCGGCCTCGCGGGCGGCCTGCCGCGCGATCTCCTTCAGGCTGATCGGCGCGTCGGGGCTGGCCACGGCAGCGGCCACGCTGGGCAGGCCCGGCATGGTCACGCGGGGTCCGCGATTGATGTTGCCGATGATCTCGGTGTGCACCGGTCGCGCCGTGCCGAGCACGACGACACGCTTGACGGCGTTCTCCAATTCGCGGATGTTGCCAGGCCAGTGGTAGTCGACGAAGACGCGCATCGTATCGGCTGGAATGTCGACGGCGCGACCGTACTGCGCGTTGAACTTCTTGAGGAAGAAGTCGACGAGGCCCGGGACCTCTTCCCGGCGCTCCCGCAGCGGCGGGATGCGGATCTCGATCACGTTGAGCCGATAGTAGAGGTCCTCGCGGAACTGATGAGCGCGCATGCTGGCTTCGAGATCACGATTGGTGGCCGCGATGAGCCGCACGTCGGTGTCGATGATCTTCTCGCCGCCAACCCGCGAGAACTCGCCGTCCTGGAGCACGTGCAGCAGCTTGGCCTGCAGCCGCAGCGGCATTTCGCCGATCTCGTCGAGCATGAGCGTGCCCTGATGCGCCGCCTCGAACTTCCCGGGCTTCTGGCGATAGGCCCCCGTGAAGGCGCCCTTCTCATGACCGAAGAGCTCGGACTCGAGCAGCTCACCTGGAAGCGCGGCGCAGTTCACCTTCAGGAACTGCCTGCCGGCACGCGGCGACGCCTTGTGGAGCGCGCGCGCCAGAACCTCTTTGCCGGTCCCGCTCTCGCCGCGGAGGAGCACGGTGGTATTCGTGCTCGCGACCTTCGAGATCAAGTCGCGGATCGGCTGCATCTTGCTGCTGGTGCAGAGGGCCATCAGGGGCTCACTCATCGCCTTGCTGTCTCCTCATTGGGGTGTCGGCTGCACAACTCTCAGCTGGTCTGCAGGGATTTGCACCCGATGTGCCAAGGGTTTACCCACATCATGTTTCCAGCGATTACAAGTACTTGGACCATCAACGCCCCTTTTTGGGGTCATCCTTTTTGTAGAAAGTTCATCGTAAATTGTAGGACTTACATAAAGGAGGAAAACAAATGGAGATCATGATCGTCGACGACGAGCCGCAGGTGGCCGAGGTGCTGGCGACATCGCTCAAGCGCCAGGGACACTCGACGACGGTGGTCCACTCCGGCCGCGAGGCGCTGGACCGTCTCAAGAGCGTCGCCTTCGACGCGATGTTTCTCGACGTCTCGAGGAGATCGAAGACGTGAAGAAGCTCGGAGCGGTCGACGTGATCCAGAAGCCCTCGGCGCTGACGCACTACCATCAGGCGATCGAGCGCCTGCACTCCGGGGCCGCGAAAAAGCCCTTCCCGCGCGTCGGCGACGTATGATATTCGTTGCGCCGTGACCGTTCGGGCTCTCGCGACCTGCGCCGTGCTCGTCGCCTGCCTCAGTCCCGGGCTGGCCGCCGCGCAACCCGTCCCCATCGCGCCGCAGTTCGGTGCCCCGTCGCCGACGCAGGATCCGCAGAAGCTCCAGCTGCCCCTGCGGGCGCCCATGACCCTGCTGCCGAGCATCACGATCAGCGAGGAGTACAACGACAACATCCTGCTCGACAACCGTAACCGGCAGTGGGACCTGATCACGGGCATCACGCCCGCGATCAATTTCATCTGGGAGAGCCGCACCCACCGCCTCCTCGCCGGCTACAACTTCACCTCCGAGTTGTACCTGCGGGATCCCACACGCGACAACGCGTTCAACACCCAGAATTTCACGCTCGACTCGATGTGGCGAGTGACCGAGCAGCTCACCCTCACCCTCACCGACGGCTTCACCGCGACGACCGACACGAATCTCGTCTCGCCGGAGGGCGTCTCCACCGGCCGCAACCGGTCGTGGGGCAACGTGCTCGCCGGCGGCGCCGCCTACCACCTTGACCTGCTCACCACCGTGCGCGGCGGCGGCTCCTGGGCCGTGCAGCGCTTCGAGCGCAGCGAGCTCGAGAGCTCGGACGTGTACCGCGCCAACGTGTGGCTCGACCGCACGCTCACGCGCCAGCTGCGCGGCAGCGTCGGGTACGAGTTCGGGTACTTCGACATCAAACACGAGGAGAAGGTCACGACGCACACGCCGCGACTCGGCTTCTCGTGGCAGGTGACGCCGACGATCACCCTCGCCGCGAACGGAGGACCCAGCTTCGAGCAGCACGAGCACGGTGCCTCGCGCATCACACCGGCCGTCAACGCCACCTACGAGCAGAGAATGTGGTTCGGCGTGATCGGCGTCGGCTTCGACCGGCAGGTCGCCACCGCGGGCGGCCTCGGCGGCGTCACCGACAACACCTCGGTCTCCGGCCGCGTCGACGTGTTCACGCTCATGCGCGGGCTCACGCTGTCGTTCCTGCCGCGCTATTCGTGGGTGAAATCCGCCGAGACCGACCGCATCGACATCTCGTCGATCACCCTGCCTCTGCAGGCGACCTACCGCCTCACGGCGTGGATGGCCGCGGTCGCGCGCTACCAGTTTTATCAGCAGCGCACGGGCACCGAGGTCCGCGACACCGCGGGCAATCTCCTCGCCGCCGACGCCGACCAGAACCGCCTGTTCGTCGGTTTGCAATTCGGTTACCCGATCACCTTCGATCGCCCCTAGATTTCTGCACCCGCTTACTCACGGCGGGTGCAGACGAATGCATCAATTGTCCGACTTCCCCGCCCGCCCCACCGCCGCCTGACGTCGCGCTGCGGGAAAAACGCACCGAAAGGCAGGCTTCTGCGAGCGTTTGCACGGTTTGGCACTGACCTTGCCCTTACAGGTTGCAGCCGGAGGTACCCGGCGCAACCATGTCCCTGGCTCAGCGTCTCGCGTGGCTCGATGGCGTTTCCACCCTGGCGGTGCTCGCGACCGCGATCGCGGTGTGGTCACCCGCCACCGACGATCCGGTAGGCAGCCTCTGGCGCCTGGCCGCGCGGGTCGGCATCGTCGCCGCCGTGTGCCTGGGCGCGTTCTACTACAACGACCTCTACGACTTCGAGGCGCCGCACGACGCGGGCCAGCTCTTCACGCGCCTCTGCCGTGCGCTCGGCTTCGCCGCGCTCGTGCTGGCCGGGACATATCTCTTGTTCCCCAACGCGATCATCGGCGGCAACCTCGCCCCCTACGCGCTGTTCGTCACGCTGTTCGCCGTGCTCGTGCTCCGCCTCGCCGTCTACACCCTCGCCAAGCGCGCGCCGTTCTCGGAGCGCGTCGTCATCATGGGCGGCGGACGGCTCGCGGCCGAGCTGGCCGAGCAGATCGCGACGCGTCCCGACCTCGCCATGCGCGTGGCCGGCGTGCTGACGCCCGAGGGCGACGCGGTGGCCGGCGTGCAGCGGCTGGGCGCCTATGGCGACGTGCCCGATGTCGTACTGCGCGCGCGCCCCGACCGCATCATCGTGGCCATGCCCGACCGGCGCGGCAACCTGCCGGTCTCCGCGCTGTTGTCATGCCGGTTCCGCGGCGTGCGCGTCGAGGAAGGCACGGAGGCGTACGAGCGCTTCACGCGGCGGCTGGCCGTGGAATCGCTCACGCCGAGCGGGCTGATCTTCGGCGACGGTTTCCGCGTCTCGCGCGCGCAGCTCGCGCTCAAGCGCGGGATGTCGGTCGTCATCGCCAGCATCGCCCTCGTGGCCATGGCGCCGCTGATCGCCCTCATCGCGCTCGGTATCAAGCTCGAGTCGCGCGGGCCCGTGTTCTTCATCCAGGAGCGCATCGGTTTCGGCGGCCGCCCCTTCCGCCTGGTGAAGTTCCGCACGATGCGGCAGGCCGAGCGCGGCGCCGACGGCATCTGGCAGCGCGACAACGCGAGCCGCGTGACCCGCTTCGGCGCCGTGCTACGCCGCTACCGCCTCGACGAGCTCCCCCAGTGCGTGAACATCCTGAAGGGGGACATGAGCCTGGTCGGCCCCCGGCCGGAGATGGCGTCCAACGTCGCCACCTTCTCGGCCGTGATCCCTTTTTACAATCTGCGCCACGAGGTACGGCCCGGACTCACGGGCTGGGCGCAGGTGCGGGCCGGCTACTCGATGTCGACCCAGGAGGTCACGCGAAAGCTCTGCTACGACCTCTACTACATCAAGCATCTGTCGCTCCGCTTCGACCTCTGGATCCTGTTCGACACCGTGAAGTTCGTGCTGTCCGGGAAGCGCCCGGGATGAGCCGCGTCAAACCTTTTCCCCTATCGGGCACCTCCACTCCCAGAGTGGGGCCGCGACACGTGACGAGCTATGCGCGCCTTTTCAATGTGCGCGCTAAAGCCGCGAAAAACGGGTGCGGCACGCCTCTTGCGATGGAAGGTCGAGGCCGATGGAAGAAAGATTCCCGATGAAGGCTTCCAGTTTCGACGCCGCGTCGCCATACGCCACACCCATCGCCGGCCGTCCCGTGCTCGTCGTGGAGAGCGACCCCGACCAGCGTCGCCGCGTGACCACGCAGCTCGCCGGCTGGGGCTACACCCCGCTCGCTGCCGGCACCGCCGAGGAGGCGCTCGAGCTCCTGGCGCGGGCCGGACGCGTGGCCTTTTCCGTCGTCGCCATCCGCCTACCCGGCATGTCGGGCATCGACCTGCTCCGCCGCGCGGGCGAGCTGTCCGCCTCGGGGCCGGTGATCATGGTCGCCGACAACGGCCACAGCTCGCAGATCGTCGAGGCGATCCAGGCGGGGGCCGACGATTTCCTGCGCCGCCCCTATACCGCCGAGGACCTCGAGCACGTGATCCGCGGCGTCTCCGGCCGCCCCCGGCGCGAGCCGGCCGCGGCCGCGCTGCCCACCGAGGAAAACGGCGACCGCGTGCAGCGCGAGCTGGCGATGCTCACCAGCCAGCAGATGCGCGAGATCCTCTCCGTCATCGAGCAGGCCGCGCGCGCCGACGTCACCGTGCTCGTGTGCGGCGAGACCGGCGTCGGCAAGGAGCTGGTGGCGCGCGCCATCCACGCCCACTCGCCGCGGCGCCGCTCCACCTTCGTCAAGGTGAACTGCGCGGCGATGCCGCGCGAGCTGCTCGAGTCCGAGCTGTTCGGCCATGAGCGCGGCGCCTTCACGGGCGCGCATCAGCGCAAGCCCGGCCGCTTCGAGCTGGCCGACGGCGGCACGATCTTCCTCGACGAGATCGGCGAGCTGCATCCCGCGCTGCAGGCCAAGCTGCTTCACGTCCTGCAGGACGGCGAGTTCTCGCGCGTGGGCGGCCGCCACAACATCCGCGTCGACGTGCGCGTCATCTGTGCCACCAACCGCGATCTCGCGCGGGAGGTGGCGGGCAACCGCTTCCGCGAGGATCTCTTCTACCGGCTCAACGTCATCAACATCCTGGTGCCGCCGCTGCGCGAGCGCCGGGAGGAGATCCCCGCGCTCGTCGACTACTTCGTGCACCGCTACTCGCGGCTGTTCAACTTCCCGGAGCGCGAGGTGCCGCCGGAGGCGATGGCGGCCTTCATGCAGTACAACTGGCCCGGCAACATCCGCGAGCTGGAGAACTTCATCAAGCGGATGATCGTGCTTCAAGATTTCGCGCTGCCCCGCACGCTCATGGCGCCGGTGCCGGTCGCCGCCGCGCCCGCGGCCGCGCCCGAGCCCTTCGCGGCCACCAAGGGCCTCTCCCTCAAGGAAATTTCGCGCCGCGCTGTCCTCGAGGCCGAGCGCGAGGTGATCTGCCGCGCGCTCGAGCAGTGCCGGTGGAACCGCGTGAAGACCGCCAAGATGCTGAAGATCAGCTATCGCGCGCTGCTCTACAAGATCAAGGACATGGGGCTGAAGCAGGACTCGGCCGCGAGCTGAGCCACTTCACCAGGAGGACACCCATGACGCTCAAGTGGTTCGTTGTCGCGTCCGCGATGCTCGCCGGCTTCGGCGTCTACAGCGCCCACGCCCAGACCCGCCCGGAGCGCACCATCCCGGTGGCGCCGGGCCAGGCGCCGAGCGCGGCCAAGCCCAAGCCGGCGACGCCCGCGGCTTCGCCGGCCACCACGGCCGCGAGCCCGTCGGCGATGGCGGCGACGCCCACGCCTTCGGCCGCCGTCGCGCCCGCCGGTGGCTATCCCCTCAGCAGCGACTACGTGATCGGGCCCGAAGACATGCTGCAGATCACGGTGTGGAAGAACGAAGCGCTGTCGCGGATTCTGCCCGTCCGGCCCGACGGCAAGATCTCGATGCCGCTGCTCCATGACATCCAGGCGGCCGGGCTCACACCGATGCAGCTGCGCGACAAGATCGCGGGCGCGCTTGGCGAGTTCATGCCGAACCCGGAGGTCGCGGTGACCGTGACCGACGTGCGCAGCTATCGCGTCTCCGTGCTCGGGGAGGTGCAGAAGCCCGGCGTGCTCCAGCTCAAGGCCGACACCACCGTGCTCGAGGCCATCGCGCTGGCCGGCGGCTTCCGCGATTTCGCCTCGCCCGGCAAGATCATGATTCTCCGCAAGGACGCCAGCGGCACCACGAGCAAGATCCCTTTCAACTACAACCGCGTGGTGAAGGACAACCGGAGCCAGGACAACGTCACGCTGAAGTCCGGTGACGTGGTCGTCGTTCCCTAGAGGATGAATTCCATGCCGACTCCGCCGACCGCCTACGACGAGACCGCCAAAGGGCCGGGCCTGTCCGGCTTGCTCGAAATCCTGCGCCGACGCCGGATGCTCGCCGTACTGCCGTTCCTGTTCGTGCTGACGGCGGCGGTGTCCCTGGCCGTCTTCCTGCCGAGCCTGTGGACCGCCCGCTCGCTCGTGCTCGTGAACCGCCAGGCGATCCCCGAGCGCTACGTGACCCCGACCGTCCAGGCCGACATCGAGGCCCGGCTGCTCACGCTGAGCCAGGAGATCCTCACGCCGGAGCGGCTGACGCAGATCGCGCGTCAGTATGGCCTCTATCGCAACGCGCGCTCCACCGACGACCTCGTGGACCGCATGCGCAAGGACATCCGCATCGAGCTCATGGACCAGCGCGAGCAGCGCGGCCGTGAGAGCCGCTCCTTCCTGTTCACCGTCTCCTACACCGCGGCCAACCCCGTGGTGGCCGCCCGCGTGGCCAACACGCTGTCCTCGCTCTACATCGAGGAGAACGGGCGCCAGCGCGAACAGGCGGCGGCCAGCACCTCGGAGTTCCTCGGAACGCAGCTCCGGGACCTGCGCGAGAAGCTGCAGACGCAGGAGCGCCAGATCACCGCGTACAAGGAAAAGAACCTGGGCGAGCTGCCCGAGCAGAAGGACGTCAACCTCCGCACGCTCGAGCGCCTGCAGCAGCAGCTGCAGCTCGCCCACGAGAACAACCGCCGCGCCACCGAGCGGCGCCAGATGCTGACCAACGCGCTGGGCGAGATCGACACCACGGTACCGTCGACGGTCTCACCGAGCGCCGCCGGGCCCAGCGTCACGCCGGCCGATACCGCCGCCGCGCGTCTGAACCTGCTCCGTCAGGAGCTGGCCATGACGCAGACGCGCTTCAGCGACAGGTACCCCGACGTCGTCCAGCTCAAGGAGCAGATCCGCGTGCTGGAGGCGAAGGTGGAGGCCGAGAAGCAGGCCGCGGCCGCGCTGCCCAAGGCGGTGGCCGGGCCGAAGCGGGTCGGGCGCGACCTCCGTGTGCCGCCCGAGAACGCCTACGTGGCGAGCCTGATGACCCAGCTCGACCAGGCGACCGTCGAGGCCAAGACCTCCGCCGAGGAGATCCGCGGCATCAACGGGCAGATCGCCTTCTACACGCGCCGGCTCGAGAACACGCCCAAGCACGAGCAGGAGCTGGCGATCCTCACCCGCGACTACGACACCTCGAAGGAGCTCTTCAAGTCGCTGCTCACCAAGCGCGGCGAGGCCGACATGGCCTCCGAGCTGGAGCTGCGGCAGAAGGGCGAGAACTTTCGCGTGATCGAGCCCGCGCGCCTGCCGGAGCGCCCGGCGGGTCCGAACCGCTTCCGCCTGCTGCTGGTGGGCCTGGCCCTGGCCCTCGGCGCCAGCGGCGCCGCCGTGGTGCTCGCCGAGCAGGTGGACACCTCGTTCCGCCGCGTGGACGAGATCCGCTCCACGCTGCCGCTGCCGGTGCTGTCGGCGATCCCGCGCATCACCACCGAGCAGGACCGCGTGCGTACGCTGCGCCAGCGCCGCTGGGCGACGGCGGCGGTGGGTTTCGGCCTCGTCGTGGTGGCCGGCACGTCATTCGTCATCGCGCACGACAACCAGGGGCTCGTCACGCTGCTCACGCCGTCGGCGCCCCAGACGGCCACGACGAGCGGGAGGTAGGTCATGTACCTGAGCTTCTACGGTCTGCGTGAGGCGCCCTTCGCCCCGACGCCGGACCCGAAGTTCCTGTTCCAGTCCCCACGCCACCGCGAGGCGCTCGCCCAGCTGATCTACGGCGTCCGCGAGCGCAAGGGCTTCATCGTCCTCACCGGCGAGATCGGCACCGGCAAGACGACCCTCCTGCGCACGCTGCTGGAGCGGCTCGACGCCACCACGCCCGTGGCCTACGTCCACAACTCCGCCCTCGATATCGAGGGCCTGCTGGAGTACATCCTGCAGGACTGGGGCGTGAAGTCGGTGGCCCAGACGCACGCGCAGCGGCTGTTCGAGCTGAACGAGTTCCTCATCGACCAGCACAAGAAGGGCAGCTCCCCCGTGCTCGTCATCGACGAGGCGCAGAACCTCTCGGTGCCGACGCTGGAGGCCGTT
>QHSB01000013.1 GCA_003220335.1 Candidatus Rokuibacteriota bacterium | reverse complement strand
CCTCCAGCAGCTCACGCTTGGTGGCGCCATGCTCGACGGCGCGGCGCATGTGCGCGACCACACCGTCCTCGCGCCCGCGGAACGCGAGGATCCCGATGATGACCATCTCGCGGTGCTTGATCGAGAGCTCCTTGCCTTCGCCGACCGACAGCTCGCTCAGCGGCGCGCGCGCGGCGGCGTACGCGGGATCCTCGCGCGCCAGCCACTCCGCCCACGGATAACCGTACGGGCTCTTGCTCATGTCCGTCTCCTTTCAGAACTGCATCACCTCGGCGGCGTGCTCGTAGATGTCCTGGATGCGCCCGTGCGAGATGGCCGCCGCCTGCACCGCGGCCACCAGGTGGCGCCAGCGCAGCGACGGGCGCGTCGCGTGGAATTCCTCGTAGGTCGCCTGGTGATGCTTCAGCGCGTGCATCTCGCTGAAGTTGTCGCGACAGGCGATCTTGCCGAGCCGCGCGATCAGCGCCTCGGGGGCGTAGCCGGCGTTGGCGTACTGCTGCGCGAGCGCCGCCGCCTGCTTGACCTCGTCGGTCGAGCGCCAGGTCGCGAGATTTCCCTTCGGCAGCCGCTCACCCACCGGCAGCCGCGCGATGAGGGCCTCGATGTCCTCCAAGAGGTCGTTCTGTGCGCGCGGCCGCAGCGCCGCCACGCGCTCGGGCTCGGGCTGGACGTCCGGGGCCAGCATCCGCTGGGCCATGAGCACCTCGGGTCCGGTGTGCCACACGAGCAGCGCCCGCAGCTTCGTGCGCAGCGACAGCTCGGGCTGCCTCAGCAGATAGCGCCGGGTGTTGGCGCCCGTGTTGATGTGCACGTCCATCGGGTTGCCGGTCTGCGAGCGCAGGAAGAGCGTCGAGCCGCCCGCGGAGAGCGCCTCGCCGGCGCCCTCCAGCGACAGGCCGTCGGCGAGCGCGCGGGCGAGCAGGCCCGGCACCTCGCTGAACTTGCTGCAGCGGCCGATGGCGTCGGCCAGCGCGGTGATGGACGTCGTCTCGTCCTCGCCGGTCGCGAAGCGCAGATCGCGCTCCAGCAGGCCGAACTGCGCGATCAGCCCGTCCACGTCGTCCAGCGACGCCGGCATCGTGGGACGCGTGACGTACCGCACCGGCGCGCGTCCGAGGTACCGCGCGTAGTCCCAGCCGAAGTACTCGAGCGCCCGCCAGGTGAAGACCGGGAACAAGAAATAGTGGTCGTCGATCTGGTTCTTGGGAATCGCGACGTGGAGCAGGTGCTCGAGGACCTGCATCGGCGAGAGCCGCTCGAGCAGGTAGAGGTAGTAATGATCGCACGCGTGATAGACGCCGCGGCCGGCGGCGGTGCGGAACGCCTCGAGCGTCGCCTCGACGCTGTCCTGCTCCGACACCGGCTGGGCCTCGGGCAGGATGAAGGGCCCCATGGCCGGCGAGTGGATGTGCTTGTTGGCCACGGCCACGTTCTGGATCACGGGCAGGCGCGCATACTCGCCGGGCAGCCGCGCCGCGATGTGCCGCACCGCGTGCAACCCCGACAGCGGGTGGAGCGGACCGCCGTGATGGCCGGGCGGCAGATCCGACGAGCGCACCACCGCCAGGCCGGAGGCCAGGAGCATGTCCCTGACCGGGGTGCCGGCGGCGAGCCGGTCGTGGGTGCGGGCGACGATGTGCTCGGGCGCCGTCTCCTCGACGAAGCGCACGAGCGGCTCGATGGACTCGGGATACGCGACGGGTCGGGCCATGCCTCATCCTCCGGGTGGTACGAGGAACTCCCACTCGCCCCTGCCGGATTCTACGCCAGGACGCGTCGGGTGTACGATCCATGCACTTCACTGCTGATCGGGGGAGGCCACCCATAGCTCGCCGCGCGTCGCCGGCCTCGACGGTTGCCCTCGTCCTCACCCTCGCCCTCACGCTCTCGTCGCCGGTCCTCGCCGCGGCGGCGGAGGGACAGATCACCTTCGCGCTGAACATCACGCTGGCGCCGACGTGGTTCGATCCCGCCGAGACGCCGGGGGTGATCACGCCGTTTCTCATCCTCTACGCGCTGCACGATGCCCTCGTGAAGCCGATGCCGGGCCAGTCGATGTCGCCGAGCCTGGCCGAATCCTGGACGGTGTCGAAAGACGGTCTCGCCTACGAGTTCGTCCTGCGCAAGGGAGTCAGATTTCACAACGGCGATCCGCTGGGCGCCGAGGACGTGAAGTTCTCGTTCGAGCGCTACAAGGGCGGGGGCGCCGCGGCGCTCAAAGCGCGCGTAAGAAGTACGTGGAGCGCGTCGGAGACGACGGCTTCAAGAAGGCGCCGGTGGGCGCCGGACCGTACCGCTTCGTGTCGTTCACGCCGGGCATCGAGCTGGTGGTCGAGGCGTTCGACGGCTACTGGCGGACAACCCCGGCGGTGAAGCGGCTCGTCTTCAAGTCGGTGCCGGACGACTCGACGCGCCTGGTGATGCTCAAGCGCGGCGAGACCGACATCGCGGCCGGGTTCCGGGGTCCGAACGCCGAGGAGGTGAAGCGCACGCCCGGCCTCACCCTCCGGGTGACGCTGCCGACGGTCAGCCAGTGGGTCGTGTTCACCGAGCAGTGGGACCCGCGATCGCCGTGGGCGGACCGGCGCGTCCGGCTGGCCGCCAACCTCGCGATCGATCGCAAGGCGTTCAGCGACGCGGAATTCCTCGGGCACGGCCGACCGGCGTCGAGCATCATTCCCCGCGATTTCGACTTCTACTGGACGCCGCCCGCGTACCCGTACGATCCCGCGCGCGCCAAGCAGCTCCTGGCCGAGGCGGGCTATCCGAAGGGCTTCGACGCGGTCGAGCTCGCGACCGACGTCACGTTCGCGCCCGAGTCCGAGGCCGTCATCAACGGGCTGCGAACCGTCGGCATTCGCGCGCGGCTCCGGCCGCTGGAGCGGGCGAGCTTCTACAAGGCCGACCAGGACAAGCAGTTCAAGCACCTGGTGCGCGTCGGCAGCGGGGCCGCGGGCAACGCGGCGACGCGCATCGAGGCGTTCGTGATCTCGGGGGGCATCCGCGCCTACGGCGGCTATCCGGACATCGACGCCCTCTTCCGCGACCAGGCCGTCGAGACGGACCGGAGGCGACGGGAGGCGCTGCTCCACAAGATCCAGCAGCTCATGCACGAGCGCGCGATGTTCGCGCCGATCGTGGAGCAGGCGGTGCTGACCGGTGTCGGCCCTCGAGTCGCGGAGGTGCCGACCATCACCGGCCATCCGTTCATCTCGCCCTACGAGGATCTTCGGCTCAAGGGATCTTCCCCGTGATACGCTGCGCCGCGCTCGCCGGGTGAGACGTCCACACACGACACGAGGTGCCACGATGCGACCGAACAAGATCAAGCAGATCTGGCGCGACGGCCGGTTCGTCACGATGGGCTGGCTCTCGGTGTCCCACGGGTTCACCGCGGAGATCATGGCCCGCCAGGGCTTCGACGCGCTGGTCATCGACATGCAGCACGGGCTGACCGACATGAACGACGTCTGGCCGATGCTGCAGGCGATCTCGCAGACCGACACCGTTCCCGTCGTGCGCGTGCCGTGGAACGATCCGGCGACCCTCATGAAGGTGCTGGACTTCGGCGCCTACGGCGTGCTCGTGCCGCTCATCAACACCGCGGAGGACGCGAAGAAGGCGGTGGCGGCGTGTCGCTACCCGCCGGTGGGCATCCGCTCGTCCGGGCCGATCCGCGCCGTGCATTACGGCGGGTCGGACTATGTGGCCAAGGCCAACGACGAGATCGTCGTGATGGGCATGATCGAGACGAAGGAGGGGCTCGCCAACCTCGACGCGATCTGCGCCACGCCGGGGCTCGACGCCGTGTACATCGGGCCCGCCGACCTGTCGTTCGCGCTGGGGCTGCCGCCGGGGCCGGACAAGACCGACGCGGTGCACATGGCGACGTGCGACAAGATCCGCGAGGCGGCGCACAAGCACGGCATCAAGGCCTGCATGCACTGCGCGAGCGCGGCCTTCGCCGCGGGCTCGGTGAAGCGCGGCTTCGACCTCGTCATGCTCACCTCGGATCTCGCCTCGATGATCGCCGGCGTGCGGCGCCAGCTCGACGAGCTGAAGACCGCTACAGCCTGAGGCCGGGCGCGAGCAGGCGCCACCGGACGCCGATCAGCGCGGTGAAGAGCAGGCCGAGGGCGGCCGCCACGCTGATGGTCAGCGGATAGCCGATCCGCTCGATGAGGAGGCCGCAGCCGATCAATCCGAGCGGCAGGCCATAGACGGCGAGCGTGCGCACACCCATCACGCGCCCGCGGAAGCCCTCGCCGGCGGCGGCCAGCAGCGTGGCCGTCATCGAGATCATCGCCACGTTCTGCACGAACCCGGCGACGAGGAGCGTGAGCAGCCCCGCGCCCAGGTGTCGGAGGTGGCCGAAGGCGATCAGCAGCGCGTACCAGATCGCGGTGTAGATCAGCGTCGCGCGCTCCGGATGGCGCGGCCCGCCCGTCAGCACCATCGTGAGCGAGGCGAGCAGCCCGCCGAACGCGAAGCTGGCCACGAGCCAACCGAGCCCCGTGGCGTCCACGTGGTAGACACGCTGCGCGACGTACGGCAGCAGCCCGCCCGACACCGGATAGGCCGTGAGGTTGATGAGGAAGGCCAGCAGCATCATGGCCGAGAGCTCCGGCAGCGTCAGCACCCGCACGACGCCGTCCGTGAGCTCGCGCCACCGCGAGGACCCGCGCGGCGCCGGGCGGCGTTGCGCCACGCCGAACGTCAGGGCCAGGCTCGCGACGTAGAGGGCGGTGACGGCGACGTAGGTGAGCCCGACGCCGAGCATGGCGGACAGCCCCGCGCCGGCGAGCGCGCCGCCCACGCGCGCGGAGTCCATGGTGGCGCGCGACATGCCCAGCGCGCCCATCAGGTGATCGGGCGGGATCGTCTCGCCGATGAGCGAGTTGCGCATCACGAGGTCGTTCGGACGCACGATGCCCGCGAGCGCCGTCACGACGAGCACCCAGGCCGGGGTCAGCAGCCCCGCCAGCGCCAGCCCCGCCAGGACGGCGGCGAGGACGGCGTAGATGGCGCGCATCGCGCACAGCATGACGCGGCCGCCGAGGCGATCGCCGAGCACCCCGAACATCGGCGCCGCGAGTGTGCCGAGGAACTGCAGCGCGCCGAAGGCGGTGAGCAGCAGCACGGAGCCGGTGTTGACCATCACGTACCAGCCGAGCACGAGCGTCTCCATCTCGAACGCCCACGAGGTGAGCAGGTCGGCGGACCACTGGAATCGGAAGCTCCGGACGCGGAACGCGTCGAAGGTCAACGAGCGGTCTAGGCCGAGCCGAAACCGTGCGCGCGCATGGCGCGCCGGTACGCGACCGCCACGGCGTCGAAGGTGAGATGGAGCTCGGCGGCCACGTCGAAGGGCACGCGGTCGGGCCGTTGCGACTCCACCACGCGCTGATCCTGGCCGAAGATCGTCCGCTCGAAGGCCTGGATCACGTCGTCGGGCTGGTCGAGGTTGTAGTTGCGGGCCACCACGCAGTAGCCCACGCAGCGGTCGCGCGCCACCGGCTGCGAGGCGAAGAAATAGACGAGGCCGTCGGGGCCGCCCCAGTCGATGTGCTCGACGATCGTGTAGGGCAGGTGCAGCGCGTAGCGCGTACGGCGCATCGCGTCCTTGCGCGCCTCGGCCGCGAAGACGGGGAACGCCTCGGTGTTCGGCGCGTCGGGCCGCCCGTACGCGTAGCGCAGCACGGGGCCGTCCACGCTGATTTCGTACGGCGCCACGACCGCGTTGCTCCGGTCGCCGAGGAGCCCCTCGTGCACGAAGGCGAAGTGGCCGAAGTCGGTGAAGTTCTCCACCTGGCGCGAGGCGTCGCACGTCCAGGCGAACGGCCCCGTGCGCACCGCGCGCCACGCCGGGTCGTCCAGCTCTGGCACCTCCGGCAGCGGCCGCGCCGGCGGCTCCAGCGCCGCCCACACGATCCCGTAGCGCTCCTGCGCCGTGTAGACGAAGGCCCGCGCCCGCGCCGGCACCCGCGTGGGATCGGCGAGCTGGGGAATGGCCGCGCACGCGCCGTCGCCGCGGTAGCGCCAGCCGTGGTACGCGCAGACGAGCTCGTCGCCCTCCACGCAGCCGAGCGAGAGCGCCGTGCCGCGGTGGACGCAGACGTCGCGAAACACGTGCGGCACGCCGCGCGCGTCGCGCCACAGCACGAGCGGCTCGTCGAGCAGCGTGATGGCGCGCGGTGCGCGGGCGACGTCGGCGGCGTAGGCCACGGGATGCCAGCACGCGCGAAGGGCGGCGGCATGTGCGTGCGGGGCAGTGGACACGGCGGTCAGTACGGTACAACATCTGCGCCATGCGAATCGTGTTTCCGGATGGCGCCGGCTGCGTGCAGCATCCCTCGGAGCTCGAGCCGCTGCGCAAGCTCGGTCAGGTGGACTTCTACGACGGCCCGCCGCCCGACCGCGCGACGCTGATCGAGCGCCTGCGTCCGGCGGAGGCGGTCGTCCTCGACTACTCCGAGATGGACGCCGAGGTGCTGCGCGCCTGCCCGCGCCTGCGCTTCGTCAGCTTTCTCGGCATTGGCTACAACAGCTGCATCGACGTCGCGGAGGCGACGCGCCGGGGCATCGCCGTCGCCTACACGCCCGACTACGGCGCCACCTCGGTGGCCGAGCACGCGCTGGCCATGATCCTGGCCCTGACGCGGCACATCGGGCCCGCGTTCGTCAGCGTGCGCGAGGGACGCTGGGAGCCCGGCCGCTTCACGGGCATGGAGTTGCGCGGCAAGACGCTGGGCATCGTCGGACTCGGTCCGATCGGGACGGAGATGGCGCGGCTGGGCGCGGGGCTGGGCATGCGCCTCGTGGGCTGGACGCGACGCGCCTCCCCCCAGCGCGCGGTCCACGGCCTGACGCTGGTTGCGCTCGAGGAATTGTTCGCCACCGCCGACGTCGTGACGCTGCACCTGGCCTACACGCCCGAGTCGCAGGGCCTCGTCACGCGCGCGCTGCTGGAACGGATGAAGCCGGGGGCGTGGTTCGTGAACACGGCGCGCGCGAAGCTCGTCGACAACGCGGCGCTGGTGGAGCTGCTGCGCGCCGGCCGCATCCGCGGCGCGGCGCTGGACGTGCACGAGACGGAGCCGATCCCGCCCGGCGACTACGTCTTCCGGACCCTTCCCAACGTGCTCATCACGCCGCACATCGGCTACAACACGCGCGAGGCCTCGGCCAACATGCTGCGCATCGCCATCGAGACGGTGCAGGCGTTCGCCCGGGGCGAGCGCCTGCACGTCGTCAACGCCGTCTAATCGGTCGCCGCCGGGATCGGGATCCTTGGCAGCCACGACAGCCATTCCTTCTCCGGCTTGTCGTGCAGCACGAAGATCGACCCATCCTTGGCGGGCGGACTGCGCGGATCCTCCGGGGTGGCGAAGGCGATGCCGCCGACGACGAGCGAGCGCAGCGACTCGAGGCTGATCTCGACGCCCTTGCGCAGGCTGAAGTTGACGTCGAGCCCGCTCGCGCTCCAGAAGCGCGAGCCCACGCGGACGAGCCGCCCGTAGCGCTGGCCGATGAAGACGTGGATGTGCGCGGCCGTCGCGTCGCGGCTCAGCTCGGTGTCCGTGACGGAGCCGACCTGGATGCCTCGATAGTAGACGGGTGAGCCCGTGCCCAGGGAGCTCAGATGCGCGGCGGCCAGGATCACCTTCAGCCCGCCGCGCTCCAGCGCCGGGGGCGGCCGATCGAGACCGACGAATTCAGTCTTCGGCCGGCCTGTGCCCGGCAACACCTGGATGTACGGCCCGGTGAACACGGTCCGCAGGCCGCTGATGCTGGCCGGTCCCACTTCCGGACGCACGATCCAGAACACCGAGCCGTCCCTGGTGATCGACGCGGCCGAGCGGCGCAGGCGCGCCTGCACCACGACGTGCTCGGCGCCGTCGCTCAGGTCGACGGCGGTCACCTCGCCGATCGGCACCCCGCGGTAGCGGACCTCCGTCTGGCCGCCCTTGACGCCGTCGCCGTCCTTGAACGTGATCGTGATCTCGGGGCCGAGCTCCTGCAGGCGACCGTACACGAGATAGCCGGCGACGATCGCGGCGACGACGGGCACGACCCAGATCACCGAGACGTGCCAGCGGCGCCGCCGGATTTTCGCCTCGGGCGGCGTCTCGGGCAGGGCCTCGAGGCGCTCGGGGGTGTCCGGCGACGCCGTCATGCTCGCTCGTCCGGCGTCTCCCAGATCTGGGCCGGATCGAAGCTTGTCGTCGCGAGGATCGTCAGCACGACCACCGCGGCGAAGGCGAAGAGGCCCGGCCCCGGCCGGACGGTGGCCAGCTCCCCGAGCTTCACGAGCGCGACGAGGATCGCGAGCAGGAAGACGTCGAGCATCGCCCACGGGCCGATCACGTCGATGAGCCGATAGATCCAGGTCCGCTCGAGCCGCCGGCGCCGCGACGCGAAGCGCGTCGTGATCACCAGATAGAACAGGCCGAGCAGCTTCAGGAAGGGGATCAGGAGGCTCGCGAGGAAGACGATGACCGCGACCAGCCGCTGGCCGTGCTGGAAGAGCGAGACGCAGCCGTCCAGCACGGTGTTCTCGGAGTGCGCGCCGTACAGCTCCATCTGGAGGATCGGATAGATGTTGGCGGGCAGGTAGAACATCAGCGCGGCCAGCGAGAAGGCCGCCGTCCGGCCAAGCGTGTTCACCTTGTGCTCGACCACGACGGCGCCGCACCGCGGACAGACGGCCTGAGCCCCCGGAGCCAGCGCGCCCACGCGCTGCACCAGGCCGCAGATCTTGCAGGCGACGAGCGTCACGGTGGTGGCGGGCGAGCAAGTCGCACGCCACCGACGGCTTCTAGCCGGGAAGGCGCTCGCTCACGATCCACTTCTTGTTGTAGGTGTACGGCCGGACCTCCGGCTTCCAGCGCCCGATGTCGGAGGTGTCGTTCCAGCGCTTGGACATCGGCAGCTCCGCGCTCTCGACCTCGTACACGCAGAGATAGCGCGGCTCGCCGGCGGCGGACGTCCGGTAGCGCACGGCGTTCACGTACCCGGGCAGCTTGGACAAGAGCGGCAGATGCTCGGCGTCGTAGAGCTCGTTGAAGAGCCTCTCGCGGTGCGGCTCGATGTCCATCATCACCCAGAACACATAGGGCGTCTTGCCGGTGAGGGCGGAGGCGCCACCCACCCACTCGTAGCGGGCGAGGTGGCGATTCATCGTGTGCGGACGGATCTCGCCAGGCCAGCGTCCGGCCTCGCCGGCAGCCTTCCACGCGGGGCTGTCGAGGATGGCGGTGCCGTCCAGCTCGTAGGCCGCCATGTAGCGCGGCTCGGTCGCGGATGGCTGCGTGTAGCGGCTCGCCCGGCGCACGCCGGGCACGGCCTTGAGATTCGGCACGTGCTCCTTGTCGTAGACCTCGTTGAAGACCGCCTCGTGGTCGTGCGCCACGTCCATCCGGACCAGGAAGAGCGCGTGGGCGCTCATGGGTGCGTCCCGGTGGACTCCATCACCCGGGCGCCGGCCTTGGTGCTGGGGCCGATGAACTCCACCATGTTGCCGTCGGGATCCTTCACGAAGACCTGGCGCAGCCCGGTGGGACCGGAGAACACGTCACGGCACACGAGCCCGAGCGCCTCGATCCTCGCCGCCGTCGCGTCGCAGTCCGGCGTCCAGAGCGCGAAGTGCGGATAGCGGGCCTCGATCTTCTCGCGCTCGACGGCGGGCCGCACGAGCGCATCGTTCAGGATGATGTGCAGCTGCAGGTCGCCGCCCAGGCTGTACCAGATGCCCGGAAAGTCGAAGGCCGGCCGCGGGATCTCCTGGAAGCCCAGGACGGTCGAGTAGAACTCGCGGGCCTTGCCGACGTCGGTCACGGTGACGCTCACGTGGGTGAACTGCTTGAAGAGACTCATGCGGTCCTCCTTCGCTCGGCTCAGACCCGCGGGTCCAGTGCGTCGCGGAGCCGGTCGCCGACGAGATTGATGGCGAGCACCGTGGCCAGGATAGCAAGGCCGGGGAACGTCGGCAGCCACCAGGCCACGCTCACGAAGTCGCGGCCGAGCGCGATCATCTGGCCCCACGTCGGGTAGGTGCGGCCGGAGCCGACGCCGAGAAACGACAGCGCCGCCTCCTGCAGAATGGCCTGCGCCACCTGCAGCGTCGACAGCACCACGATGGACGAGAAGGTGTTGGGCAGCACGTGGCGCACGAGGATCCGGACGGAGCCGATGCCCATGGCGCGCGCGGCCTCGATGAAGTCCTTCTCGCGCAGGGCGAGCACCTCGGCGCGCACCACCCGCGCGTACCGCTCCCAGCCCGTGAAGCCGAGCACCAGGATGACGGTCATCAGACTGGGCCCCAGCGCCGCGACGAAGGCGAGGGCCAGCAGGATCTGGGGAAAGGACCACGTGATGTCCACCACGGTCATGATGACCGTGTCGGCGCGGCCGCCCACGAAGCCGCTGATCAGTCCGAGCGTCACGCCGACGAGCACGCTGATCACCACGGCCAGCACGCCGACCAGCAGCGAGATGCGGGCGCCGTGGATGATGCGGCTCAGGATGTCGCGTCCGACCTGATCGGTGCCGAGGGGGTACGCCACGTTGCCGCCGGCCGCCCACACCGGCGGGGTGAAGCGGCGGATCAGGCTCTGCGTGGCCGGATCGTGCGGCGTGATCCACGGCGCCGCCAGCGCGGCGCTCACCACGACGAGCAGGATGAGCGCGCCCAGCACCGCGGCGGGATTGCGGGCGAACTTGCGCCACGCGCGGGATCCCGACGTCGCGCGCGGGAGGTCGTCGGCGTACGGCAGGGCGGCGGAGGGCAGGGAGCCGATGGCCACTCAGCGGATCCGGATCTGGGGGTTGAGGTAGACGTAGAGCAGGTCGATGGCGAAGTTCACGCTCACCACGATCATCGCCAGCATGAAGACGCCGGCCTGGACCACCGGGAAATCCAGCTGGCGGATGGCGCCGACGATGAGGCGCCCGACGCCGGGCACCGCGAATACCGTCTCTGTGATGACGGCGCCGCCGAGCAGCAGGCCGAACTGCAGGCCGGTGACGGTGACGAGGGGCAGCGCCGCGTTCTTCAGCGCGTGCCGGCCGATGACGAGCCACTCCGACACGCCCTTGGCGCGGGCGGTGCGCACGTAGTCGAGCCCGATCACGTCGAGCATGCTGGAGCGCACGATGCGCAGCAGGAGCGGCGCGGTGAACGTGCTCAGCGTGACGGTGGGCAGCAGGACCGCGGCCCACGAGTCCCAGCCCGAGACCGGCAGCAGCCGCCACTGCACGGAGAAGAGCAAGATCAGCATGATCCCGGTCCAGAACACCGGCATCGACTGGCCGAGGAACACGGTGCCGGTCGCCAGCTGGTCCACGGCGCGTCCACGCTTCACCGCGCTGTAGATGCCGACGGGCAGCGCGACGGCCATCGCCAGCATCATCGAGAGCGCGGTGAGCAGCAGCGTGGTCGGCATGCGCTCGATCACCAGCGGGAACGCCGGCGTGCGGTGAAAGAAGGAGTTGCCGAAGTTGCCCGTGAGCGCCCGGCCGACGAAGCGCGCGAACTGCACCGGCAGGGGATCGTGCAGCCCGAGCGTCTGGCGCAGGAGGGCGCGGTCGGCCTCGGGCGCCTCCGGCATGATGAGGGCGACGGGGTCGCCGCTGGCGTGCAGGATCGCGAACGTCACCAGCGAGACCCCGACGATCACCACCAGCACGCGCGCCAGCCGGCGGACGACGAACGCGGTCACGAGCGTGGGGTCAGCGTTTTGGCCTGGCGTCGAAGAGCCAGAGCCACTCGTCGCCGCGGGCGGCGTATTCCACGCGCTTGCTGATCGCCAGCGTGTCGTACTGGGTGAAGAGGAACACCGCCGGCGCTTCATCGCGGATCATCTTCTGGATCTGGGAGTAGGTCCGCCTGCGCTGCTCCTTGTTGAGCGTCGACCGCCCCTCGTCGATCAGCTTGTCGAGGCCTTCCACGCGCGTGTACCACTTGCCGATCCAGCCGCCGACCTCGCTGTGGAACAACGGGTGCAGCACGGCATCGGCGTCGAAGACCGAGTAGTTGCCCCAGGTGAAGTACACGCCGTTGGTGCCTTTGCCGTCGGCCTGGAAGAACTTGTTCCACGCCGGACCCGGGTCCCACAGGCGCGCATTCGTCCGGATGCCGACCTCCGTCAGCATCTGCGCCATCGCCTCGTGTTGCGGCCGGACCGCGATGTCGCCGCTGTGCAGCGTGACGTCCACGCCGTTGGGATAGCCGGCCTGGGCCAGGAGCTCCTTCGCCTTCTTGGGATCGTACGGGTACGGCTTCACGTCCGGATCGAAGCCGAAGGCCGCCGGCTGCACGTTCGTCGCCACCTGCGTGCCGAGGCCGCCCATGAGCTTCTGGATGATCGACTGCTTGTCGATCGCGTAGTTCGCCGCCTGGCGCACGAGCTTCTTGTCGAAGGGCGGGTAGCGCATGTCGAGCTCGATCTGGTGGACGCGCAGGATCGGCGCCGACGACACGTACGTCTGCGGATGGACCTTCAGCTCGGGCATGATGTCGGCCGACACGCTGCGGATCAGGTCCACGCCGCCCGTCTTGATCTCGGCGATCTGCGTGGCCACCTCGGGGATGGCGCGGACGACGAGATACTTGAACGGCGGCTTGCCGCGCCAGTAGCCGTCGAAGGCCTCGAGCCGGATGTACTGGTCGCGCTTCCACTCGACGAATTTCCAGGGGCCGGTGCCGACGGGGGCGCTCGAGCCGAAGGCGTCGTCGCCGACTTTCTCGGTGTGCTTCTTCGGGACGATGTTGAAGTACACCAGCCGCTCGAGCAGCAGCGGGAAGGGCTTGTCGGTGACGATGTGGATCGTCTCGGGATCGACGATCCGCACCTCCTTCACCGCGCGGATGTTGCCGTACTGCGGCGACTTCTTCTTCTCCTTGCCGGGCTCGGTCACCCGCTCGAAGGAGAACTTCACGTCCTCGGCGGTCAGCGGGTCGCCGTTGTGGAACTTCACGCCCTTGCGCAGCTTGAACTCCCAGGTGGTCTCGTTCAGCGCCTTCCAGGAGGTGGCCAGCGACGGCTCGTACTCCAGCTTCGCATTGCGGTGCAGCAGCGAGTCGAACATGTTGATGTTGACGAGCACGCCGACCCGCTCGAAATGCATGTGCGGATCGAGCGTGGGCGCGTGCGAGGGGAGCGCGATCGTCAGCGTGTCCTTCGGCTGGGCGTCGGCGCCCGGCGCGAGCGCGAGGACCAGGACGAGAGCGAGCAGCGACAGGGACCAACGCCTCATGACGTGCCTCCTTGCGTGGGGTGCAGCATATATCACGAGCCGAACGGCGCCGGAAGTCGGGGTCACCGACCTCCGGCGCCGCCGTGCGCTCAGTAGAGGGCGACCGGGTTGCCCGGTGAGCCCGTTCCGCCCACGATCTTGAGCGGCGCCCAGACGAAGGCGAACTCGTAGACCTTGTCTTTCAGCAGCTGCGTGAACTCGAGGTTCTCGATGTTCCAGATGCCGCGCCGTGTCTGCATCTCGGTGTGACACGGCACCGCGAAGTCGTCCTGCTCGCCGTTGGGCTGAGCGTCGTTGGCCGAGGTGTCGCCGCCGGTCAGGATGATCTTGCGCTGGGCCATGTACTCGCACGCGCTCACGCCGAAGCCGGGCTCGCCCGAGTTGAACTCGTCGCGGCGCTTGGCTTTTTCCGCGGGCGACAGGCCTTTCCAGTCGGCGTTGAGCCAGAGGTCGCCGTGTCCGGTGTAGAGGAAGACGCAGTCGCCCTCGCCGATCTCGGCCAGGCCCTGCCGCTGGACCATCGCCCGCACGTCGGCGGCCGTGACGATGCCGGGACTCTTGCTGTCCTTCGGGATCGGCAGGCGCTTCACGCCGCGGTAGGCCGGCGCATCGAGGAGCACGCCACGGCAGACGAAGCCCTTCTCGGCCA
>QHSB01000012.1 GCA_003220335.1 Candidatus Rokuibacteriota bacterium | reverse complement strand
ATCGACTTGGTCCGATAGCCCGTCTGCTCGTCGAACCAGCTGTTGATCGTGAAAGGCGAGTCGGGTGGGGGGGCGTAGGCATCGGCGAGGTTGATCAGTCGGCCGCTCAGCGCCACGTGCCCGGCGATGCTCTCGTCGGTGAGTGGTAGGGTGGCCGCGCGGAACGGCACCGCCACGCTGTCGTTCTGCGCAAGGGCGAATCGCAGGTAGGGCGACTCGCCACGCTCCTCGACGATGTAGAGCGAGCCCGCGTCGCTGCTGGTGATCTCGCGCGCCTTGCTCAGGATCGCCTCCAGCAGGAAGCGCGGGTTGGATTCCGCCGACAGGCGGATGCCGATCGCGTTCAGCTCCGAGAGGTCACGCGCCAGCCGGGCGCGCTCGGCCGCCGCGTCGAGATCGGCAAAGGCGGCGGCGACGGCGTGCGCGAGCATGGCGGCCGGCGCGGCGAGCGGCAGCACGGCGTGCCAGGTCTGGGGCCAGGGCCCGGCGTCCGCGGTCGCCACCAGGCCGAGGAGGCGGACGTTGTCGGCGGCGGCGGCGGCCGCCGAGCGCGGCGTCACCAGGATCACCGCGTCGCTCGGTGTGGCGGCGCCAAGAGGCCGGACCTCGTAGGTGCCGCCGAGGGCGGCGGCGGCCGCGGTCACCGCGGGGTCCGTATCGTGCAGAAGAAGTCTGCGCATCCTGCCTAGAATACAAGGTATGACGCGCTTCGCGGACTTCGCGGCCCTGGGCCGGCGGCTGGAGCGCGCGCGAGGCCGGCTGGAGAAACGCGACGAAGTCGCGCGGTTTCTCAAGGCCTTAGCCCCCGACGAGATCGCCAGCGCGGTGGCCTTTCTCGCCGGCCGCGCCTTTCCCGCCTCCGACCCCCGGGTCCTGGGCGTGCGCGGCTTGCCGAGGGAATCAAGCCGCGGCCCTGACGAACGCGACGCGGAATCGAGGCGCGACCCGGGTTCCCCGGGAGGCGACGAGCGCGGGGGGGAATCGAGGCGCGGCCCGGGTCCCCCGGGACGCGACGAGCGCGGGGGGGTGTGGGGGGCCATCTCGGGGCCCCCCACTCTAATGGCCCCCCCCACCCTCATGGACATTGCCGAGGCCTTCGCGGACGTCGCGGCGGCGACCGGCGCGGGCGCCCGGCGTGCGCGCGACGAGCGCCTGGCGCGGCTGGCGTCGCGCGTGTCCGCCGACGAGCGCGAGTTTCTGGCGCGGATCATCGGCGGTGAGATGCGCACGGGAGTGTCCGAGGGGCTGCTGCTGGAGGCGATCGCCGCGGCGTGGGGCGTGGACGTGGCGGCGGCCCGGCGCGCCGCGCTCTTTCTCGGCGACCTCACGGCGGTCGCCACGCTGGCCGCCGCCGGCGGCGCGGCGGCGGTGGCCGGGGCGAGCCCGCGGCCCTTCGTGCCGCTGCTGCCGATGCTCGCGGAGATCGCCGACGACTTCCCGGCCGTGCTGGCCGCGCACGGCGGCCGCACCGCCCTCGAGTACAAGTACGACGGCGCGCGCATCCAGCTGCACCGCGCGGGCGACCGCGTCCAGGTGTGGACGCGTCGCCTGTCGGACGTCACGCGCAGCCTGCCGGACGTCGTCGAGATCGCGCGGCGCGATCTGTCCGGCGAGCCGTTCATCCTCGATGGCGAGGTGGTGGCGCTCGACGCGGCGGGACGGCCGCTGCCGTTCCAGGAGCTGATGCGCCGTTTCCGCCGCGTGCACGGCGTCGAGGCGCTCGTGCGCGAGATGCCGCTGGCGCTGCACTTCTTCGACTGCCTCATGGCCGGCGGCCGCTCGCTGATCGACGCGCCCTACGAGCGGCGCTGGGAGGCGCTCACCGCGGTGACCGGCGGCCGCTACCTCGCCGAGCGGCGCATCGTGACCGCGGAGCCCGAGGCGCTGGCGTTTCGCGACGCCGCGCTCGCCGCCGGTCACGAAGGGGTGATGGCGAAAGAGCTCGCGAGCACCTACGAGCCCGGTGGTCGCGGCAAGCGCTGGTTCAAGCTGAAGGCGGTGGAGACGGTGGACTGCGTGATCGTCGCCGTCGACCGCGGCTCGGGCCGCCGTCAGGGCTGGCTCTCCAATTACCACCTCGCCGTCCGTGACGGCGAGACGTTCGCGGAGGTTGGCAAGACGTTCAAGGGGTTCACCGACGCCCAGTTCGTCGAGATGACCGAGCGGCTCTGGAAGCTCGCGACGGCCGACGACGGTTACACGGTGCGCGTGCGGCCCGAGGTCGTCGTCGAGGTCGAGTACAACGAGATCCAGAAGAGCCCGACGTATCGCTCGGGCCTCGCGCTGCGGTTCGCGCGGATCGCCCGCGTGCGCGAGGACAAGGCGCCGGGGCAGGCGACGACCCTCGAAGAGCTGCGGCATCTCTACGAGCGGCAGTTCCACACCAAGGGCCGGGCGTCGGGCGTGGTGTAAGATCCAGCGAATGAGCGCGCGCGTCTCGACCGGCGTCCCCCGGCTCGACGCGATGCTGGGCGGCGGCCTGTTGCCCGGCACGCTGGCCGTGGTTTACGGCGCCACCGGGATCGGCAAGACCCACCTCGGCCTCACCTTCGCCGACCACGGCCGCGCCGCCGACGGCGCGCGCGGCGTGGTGCTGGACATGAACGGGCGCGGTGACAGCCAGCAGCACGATGAGTACGCGGCGCGGCTCTTCGACTGGTCGCTGAAGGAGTGGACGCACACCGTGCCTCCCATGACCGATCCCTATCCGGCGCCCGACCAGATGGACGCGTTCTACTGCAACGCGCTCAGATGGGTGGGACGCGTGCGCGACTTCCAGGTGCCGACGCTCGACGGCGCGTGGGAGTTCGACTGGAACTGGAAGGCGACGTACAACCACGCGTTGCACACCGTGCGCCCGTTCTTCTACTTCCACTTCGCGGCCGGCACCCGGCGCGTGGTGGTGGACGGCGTGGAGCCGATGGACCAGCCCGCCGACTCGATCCAGTTCTGGATCTTCGACGAGCTGTACCGCAAGACGATCCATCGCGACGCGGAGACGATGGGCATGGAGATCTGCCTGCCGGTGTGGAAGCACCGCGAGTTCATCGACGCCCACCGTTACGAGCACGCGTCGCTCACCACGCTCCTGCTGGTCACCACGGAGGAGACGCGGCTGGAGGACCTCCTGGCGCGCAAGGTCGCCGTGGGCGACCTCGGCGCCACCGCCAATACGATTCTCGTGATGGGCAGCGAGCGCGTCGGCAATCGCGTGGCCCGCCTGCTCTCGGTGATCAAGCATCGCGGCAGCGCGATGAGCGACGAGATCGTCGAGTACCGCGTCGACGCCGGCGGACTGCAGCTCGGCTAGGCCGTCAGACCTCCTGCGTCGGCACGAACTTCCGCTTCTCGATGAAGGCGCGAGGGCCGTTCAGGGTGTCCGGCAGTCCGAGGTTGGTGTTCCAGAGCGTGTTCTCCAGCCGCAAGCCCTCCTCGAGCGTGAGGCCCAGGCCGCGGATGCACGCCTCCTTGTCCGTGCGCAGCGACGACTGGGGATATTCGCAGATCTGCTCGGCGAGTCGCGTGCACTCGGCCAGGAGCCGGGCGCGCTTGACCACCCGGTTCACGAAGTGGATGCGGTAGGCCTCCCGCGCGTCGAACCAGCGGCCCGTGATGAGGAGATCGAGGGCCACGCCGAGGCCGACGATGTGCGGCAGCCGCTGGGTGAGGCCGGACTCGGCGCCGACGTTCCAGCGGCGGTTGACCACGCCGAACGTCGCGTGCTCGGCGGCGATACGGATGTCGCACGCCATGGCGAGCTCCATGCCGCCGGCCAGGCAGTAGCCGTTGATGGCGGCGATGATCGGCTTCCAGACGTCGATGCCCTTGGTGATGCCGCCGAGATTCGGGCCCTCGTGGGCGCGCCGGCGGTTGCGCTCGGGTGAGCGCTTCGAGATCATGTCGACGTAGTAGCGCAGGTCCGAGCCCGCGCAGAACGACTTCGTGCCCGCGCCGGTGAGGATCGCCACGTACAGCTTCGGATCGTCGCGGAAGTCCCGCCACACCGCCCACAGATCCTGGTCGACCTGCTCTTCGAGGCAGTTCTCGTGCTTGGCGTTGTCGATGGTGACGTACGCGATGTGTTCCTTCTTCTCGTACTGCACCTTGCGGAGCTTGAGTGCCACGTCGCGTCTCCTTTTCCGAGGCATGATGGCGTGGAGGGGGGCACTGTAGCATGGCGATTCTCCGCCTCGACCGGCTCGGGCCGGCCGCCGCCGCGCTGCTGCGCGTGCTGGGCGCGCCGCCGGGCGCCGCGCTCGTCGGCGGCGCCGTCCGCGACACGGTGCTCGGGCGTGCGGTGGCGGACGTCGACGTGGCGGTGCCGTCGGGGGCACTCGACCTCGCGCGGCGCTGCGCCGAGCGGCTCGGCGGCACGTGCGTGGTGCTGGACGCCGAGCGCGGCGCCGCGCGCGTCGTGACCGACGGCGGCCTCACCCTCGATCTGACGGATTTCCGCGCGCCGTCGCTCGAGGGCGATCTCGCGGCACGTGACTTCACGGTGGACGCGCTCGCCGTGCCACTGGCGCCGCTGCTCGCCCAGGGCCGGGCGGCGATCGTCGATCCGACCGGCGGGCTCGCGGATCTGAAGGCGCGGCGCCTTCGCCCGGCCGGGGCCGGCGTGCTCCACGACGATCCGTTGCGCGCGCTGCGCGGCGTTCGGCTGGAGGCGACGCTCGGCCTGCGCCTGACACCGGCGGCGGCGCGCGCCGCGCGCCAGGCGGCGCCCGGGCTCGCGCGCGTGTCGCCCGAGCGAGTTCGCGACGAGCTGCTCGGCCTGCTCGCGCTGCCGGAGACGGCGCGGGCGCTGCGCCGTGCCGACGCGCTCGGCCTGCTCGGCGTGGTCCTGCCGGAGGTGGAGGCCATGCGCGTCACGAAGCAGCCCGCGCCGCACCGCTTCGACGTGCTGGAGCACTCGCTGCGGGCGGTGGCCGGCTGCGACCGGCTGCTCGCCCGGCTGGACGCGCTGGCCCCGTACGGCGAGGAGCTGGCCGCGCACGTGGCCGAGCCGCTCGGCGGCGGCGCGCGGCGCGGGGCCGCGCTCAAGCTGGCCGCGCTGCTGCACGACGTCAGCAAGCCCGAGACGCGGCGGCGCGTCGAGGGGCGCGTGCGCTTCTTCCAGCACGACGTGCTCGGCGCGCGCCGCGCGCGCGCCATCGGCGAGCGGCTGCGGCTGCCCGAGCGGGTGACCGGGGTCGTCGAGCGCGTCGTCCGCCATCACCTGCGGCCGATGCACCTCGGCCACGCCGCCGCCATCACGCCGCGCGCGCGCTACCGCTTCTACCGCGACCTGCGTGAGGACACGCGCGATCTGTTGCTGCTCGTGCTCGCCGACGGCGCCGCGGTCACCGGCGCCTCGCCGCTGGCCACCTGGCGCCGCGCGGGCGTCGTGCGTGAGCTTCTCGCCGGCTGGAGCGAGCAGCGCGAGGCGGAGACGCGGCCGGCGCTCCTGCGCGGCGAGGACGTCATGGCGCGCTTTTCCCTGGAGCCCGGACCGCGCGTCGGGTGGTTGCTGGCCCAGGCGCGCGAGGCCCAGGACCTGGGGCGCGTGCGCAGCCGCGAGGAGGCGCTGGCGTTTCTTGACTCGCTCGACCCCGGCCCGTAAACTCCCGGCACCACTCAGCAAACTCACCCCTCGGTTGGAGGGTCCCAGATGATCCATTGGCGTAACGTCACAGCGGTCGTCGCCGCGCTGGTGCTGCTCCCTCTCGCGGCGGCGGCGGCGCCGGCGGGCAAGGTCGTGATCGCGCAGGGCGTCGATCCGACCACGCTCGACATCATGAACCAGCAGGAGGCGCCGGCGTCGATCATCGGCGCGCACATTTTCGAGACGCTCTGGGAGCGCGATCCGAACCTCAAGATCATTCCCGCTCTGGCCACCGAGATGCCGAAGCTGGTGGCGCCGACCACGTGGGAGGTCAAGCTCCGCAAGGGCGTCAAGTTCACCAACGGCGAGGACTTCAACGCCGAGTCGGCGAAGTTCAGTATCGAGCGTGTGAAGGATCCGAAAATGCGCGCGTCATCGAACTTCAAGCCGATCGAATCCGTCGAGGTCGTGGATCCGTACACGATCCGCGTGCACACCGGCAAGCCGTGGCCGACCTTCCTCACGGTCATGACCTTTGCGCAGGCGGCGATGTACCCGCCCAAGGCCTACGCCGGCAAGCAGCCCGCCGACATCTCGCGCCAGCCGATCGGCACGGGGCCGTACAAGTTCGTGCGCTGGGCCAAGGACGAGGAGATCGTGCTGGAGGCCAACGACGCCTACTGGCGCGGCGCTCCGAAGATCAAGACGGTGGTCTTTCGGCCGATTCCTGACGACGCCGTCCGCGTGGCGGCGCTGCAGAACGGCGAGATCGACGTGGCGGTGAACATCCCGCCACACCTCGCCAACCCGATCGCCAACCATCCGAAGCTCTTCCTGACCACGGCCCCCTCGATCCGTACCATCCAGCTGATGTTCCAAACCCACGACTTCGACGAGCAGACGCACAAGCCGACGGGCGTCTACAAGGGCGTCACCGCGGACAAGCGGGTGCGGCAGGCCATCCAATACGCGCTCGACGTGGACGAGATCGTCAAGGGCGTGATGGATGGCAAGGCCATGCGCATGGCCACGATGCTGACGCCGCTGCACTTCGGCTACGATCCCGCGCTCAAGCCGATCAAGCAGGACCTCGCGAGAGTCAAGAAGCTCCTGGCCGAGGCGGGCTATCCCAACGGGCTCGAGCTGACGCTCAACGGGCCACAGGGACGCTACGTACGCGACAAGGAAGTGGCCGAGGCCGCCGCCGGTCAGCTCACCAAGGCGGGGATCAAGACGACGGTGAAGACCTACGAGTTCGTGAACTACCTCAACAACCTGACCTACAAGCACAAGGGCGGGCCCGTGTGGCTGATCGGCTGGGGCACGCCGACCATCGACGCCGAGACGGTGTACGGCCCGCTGTTCCGCACCGGCAGCAACCTCGGTACGTACTCGAACCCGGACCTCGACGGCCTCGTGGACGCCGCGCAGAAGGAGATGGACGAAAAGAAGCGGCTCGCCCTCTATCACCAGATCAACAAGCTGTGGATCGAGGACGCCGCGGCCGCGCCCCTCTACCAGCAACTCGACCTCTACGGCGCGAGCAAGCGGATCAGCTGGAAAGCGCGCAGCGACGAGCGCATCAAGGCCACGGAGATGACGATCAAGTAAGGCGGCGCCGTCGTCCCGCGTCGCGGAGTAATATAGGAGGCGTCAAGCGGCCGTAATTCAGTGGCAGAATGCCAGCTTCCCAAGCTGGACGTCGCCGGTTCGAATCCGGTCGGCCGCTCCAATTAATGTGGGGGGCCCCGAAATGGCCCCCCACACCCCCCAACGCTCGTC
>QHSB01000520.1 GCA_003220335.1 Candidatus Rokuibacteriota bacterium | reverse complement strand
TGGGCCGGCGCAGGTTGAGGTACTTGATGATGCCCGCCGGCGTGAAGTCGAAGTGCCGGCGGATCAGTTCCTCGAGCTTCGCGTTCGGCACCTTGCCCGTGCCGAAGGTGTCCACCATGATCGAGACGGGCTCGGCGACGCCGATGGCGTAGGCCACCTGCACCTGCGCGCGATCGGCGAGACCGGCGGCCACGATGTTCTTGGCCACGTGGCGCGCCATGTAGCACGCCGAGCGATCGACCTTCGTCGGGTCCTTCCCCGAGAAGGCGCCGCCGCCGTGCGGGCACGAGCCGCCGTATGTGTCGACGATGATCTTGCGCCCGGTGAGGCCCGTGTCGCCCATCGGCCCGCCCGTCACGAAGCGCCCGGTCGGATTGATGTGGAAGACGCACTTCTTGCGGTCGATCATCTCGGCCGGGATTGTCGGCAGGATGACGTGCTCGATGATGTCGGCGCGGATCTGCTCGTTGGAGACGTCGGGGCTGTGCTGCGTGGAGACGACGACCGTCTCCACCGCGGTGGGCTTGCCGTCCACGTAGCGCACGCTCACCTGCGACTTGCCGTCGGGGCGGATGTAGTCGATGGCGCCCGACTTGCGCCGCTCGGACAGCCGCATCACCAGCTTGTGGGCGAGCATGATCGGCAGCGGCATCAGCTCCGGTGTCTCATTGCACGCGTAGCCGAACATGAGGCCCTGGTCGCCGGCGCCGAGGTTGTCCACTCCCATCGCGATGTCCGAGGATTGCTCATCGATGGCGGCGATGACGCCGCACGTCTCGAAGTCGAAGCCGTACTTGGCGCGCGTGTAGCCGATCTCGCGGATCGTCTCGCGTGCGACGCGCGGGATGTCCACGTAGCAGTTGGTGGTGATCTCGCCGGCGACGACGACGAGGCCCGTGGTCAGCAGCGTCTCACACGCGACCCGCCCCGTCGGGTCCTGGCGGATGATCGCGTCCAGCACCGCGTCGGACACCTGGTCGGCGATCTTGTCGGGGTGACCCTCGGTCACCGACTCCGACGTGAAGAGATGTTCATCTCGCGCCATCGCCAAGCCCTCCTGAGATGGAGTTCGCGTCACTGTAGCACGCTTCGTCGCGGCCTCTCAAGGCGAAGGCCGCCGCACGCGACGTTTGAACTCGTCGAGGAGCGGCACGCTCCACGGATCGCGGCCGCGGAGCACCGCCAGGTAATAGGACGTCCACTGGCCGAGGTACGCGAGCGTGAGCAGCCGCGCGAGCCGGCCGGCGCCGCGGCCGCGCGCCTCGCTGAGGCCGCCCGCGGAGGGCCCGATCATGTCGCGCAGGATGTGGAAGCGCTGCGCGATCTCCGGCGGCTCCGCCGCGTCGCGCAGCAGTACCGCGTGCAGGCCCTTGGCGGCCGGCCCCTGCCAGGCCTCGATCTCGTTGTGGTTCATCTCCGGTAGCGTGCCGGCCAGCGCGAACCTCTTGGCGTTCTCCTCGACGTCGGTTTTCCAGCGGTAGGCGGCGGCGCCGGTGGTGGGCCCGCCGTAGATCACGGGCAGCCGATCACCGATCGAGAGCGCCAGACGCTTGGCCTCGTTGTCGGCGGAGGGCCGCGCGGGCACCAGCTCGGGGGCGAGCGACTCGACGGCGGCCACCGCCTCGTCCACCTCGGCCGCGGTCGCCACCGTCACCCCGCAGCCCTCGAGCAACGCCACCGCCGGCAGCAGGAGATAGCCGAGGGCCATGCGCGGCATGAGGCCGCCCGGCAGCGTCACGCGCGGCCGGCCCGCTGCCGCCGCGCGCTGGGCGAGAGCGCCGCCGGCGGTGAGCGCCACGACCGGCACCCGGCGCGTCACCGCGGCATCGAACGCCGAGAGCACCTCGGCCGTGTCGCCCGAGTACGAGCACGCAATGACGAGCGCATCCGGACCGGCGAGCGCGGGCAGTCCGTAGCCGCGATGGACGAGGACCGGGACGTCGACGGCGTCGGCCGCGCACGCGGCGAGCAGATCGCCGCCGGCCGCGGAGCCGCCCATGCCCGCCACCACGACGACGCGCGGCGTGCCGATACCGGGCGGCGGGGCGGCGCGCAGCGTGCTGGCGCGGCGGCACTGGGCCGGGAACTCGGCGAGCACGCGACGGGCGTCGTGGGGATCGATCTCGGCCAGCGCCTCGAGGTCGTCGAGGTTCGTCACTCGCGGTCGATGTCCCGGTGGACGACGGTCGGTACGAGCCCCAGCCCTTCGATGAACGGACGCAGCTCCTCGATGAGGGCGACCGAGCGGTGCCGGCCGCCGGTGCAGCCGACGGCGATGGTGAGGTAGGCCTTGCCCTCGCGCTGGTACGCGGGCAGCACGAAGCGCAGGAAGTCCTGGACGTGGCGCAGCAGCTCCCGGCTCTCCTCGTGCTTCATCACGAACTCGCGCACCCCGGGCGCGCGGCCGTCCAGCGGCCGCAGCTTCTCGACGAAATGCGGGTTCGGCAGGAAGCGCACGTCGAAGACGAGGTCGGCGTCGAACGGCACGCCGTGCTTGAAGCCGAAGGACACCAGCGACACCGCGAGGCCCGGACGCTCCTTCGGGGTCACGTAGGCCTCGATGAGCATGTCCTTGAGCTGGTGCACGGTCATGCTCGAGGTGTCCACGATGCGATCGGCCACCTCGCGCACGGTGGTGAGCGCCTTGCGCTCGGCGCGGATGCCGTCGAGGACGTTGCCGTCGGGCGCCAGGGGGTGGCGCCGGCGCGTCTCGCGGTAGCGGCGCACCAGCGCCTCCTCGTTGGCCTCGAAGAACACGACTTCCACCGCGTGGCCGCGCTGGCGCAGGGCGATGAGCGCGTCCAGCAGGTGCGAGAGATATTCCCCTTCTCGCACGTCCACCCCGAGCGCCACGCGGTCGCGCCGGTCGCCGGCGCGCGCGACGAGGTCGGCGAAGGTCGGCATGAGCGTGGTGGGCAGGTTGTCGACGCAGAAGAAGCCCATGTCCTCGAAGCACTTGATCGCGTAACTCTTGCCCGCTCCGCTGAGGCCCGTGATCACCACGAAGGAGATGGGCGAGGCCATGACCGACGCGGCCGACGTCAGCGTCGTCGAGGGGCCAGGCGCCGCTGGTGGGAGGGCAGGATCCCGAGTTCCTCTCGGTACTTCGCCACCGTCCGGCGCGCGATGGTGAGCCCCCGGCCCTTGAGGATCAGCGCCACCTCCTGGTCGGACAGCGGCTTGGACGGGTCCTCATTGGCCAGGAGGTCCTGGATCATCTTCTTGACGGAGACGGACGAGACCATCTCCCCGTCGCCCGAGGCGATCCCGCTGTGGAAGAAAAACTTGAGCTCGAAGAGTCCCTGCGGGGTCTCGACGTACTTGTTCGTGGTGACGCGACTGATCGTCGACTCGTGCATGCCGATGTCTTCACCGACGTCGCGCAGCGAGAGCGGACGCAGGTACGGCAGGCCCTTGTCGAGGAACTCGCGCTGGAACTTGACGATCGACTGGGTGACCTTGCGCAGTGTCCGCTGCCGCTGGTCCACCGACTTGATCAGCCACAGCGCCGAGCGCAGCTTCTGGTCCACGTACTGTCGCGCCTCGCCGTCGGCGGAGTTGCGCAGCAGCGAGCGGTAGAGTGAGTTCACGCGCAGTCGCGGGATGCCGTCCTCGTTGAGGACGACCACGTATTCGCTGCCCATCTTGTGCACGACCACGTCGGGGACGATGTAGCGCGAGTCGTTGCCGCCGAAGCGCCGGCCGGGCTTGGGCTCCAGGCCCATGATCTCCTCGACCGATTCCATGATGCGGTCGAGCGGCAGCTTGAGCGCGCGCGCGATGTCCGGATACCGCCGGCGGCTGAGGTCCTCGAAGTGCTCCTCGACGATCTCCACCGACACCGGATCGGGGTTCGGATCGGCCTTGAGCTGGATGAGCAGGCACTCCTGGATGGAGCGTGCGGCCACCCCCGGCGGGTCGAAGGCCTGCACCAGGGCCACGACCTTGCGGACCTCCTCCACCGCGGTCTGGCAGCGCTGGGCGATCTCCTCGTCGGAGGCGCGCAAGTACCCGTCCTCGTCGAGGTTGCCGATGATCTCGGTGCCGATGCGCCGGACGAGCGGGTCGTCGCTGGCGTAGCGCAACTGCTCGTCCAGATGGTCGGTCAGCGACGACACCGAGCGAACCATGTTCTCGAACGGCAGGTCCTCGCGGTCCTCCTGCGCGACGAGCGAGCGCTCCTCGTGGTCGTCGAAGATGACGGCCGTGAGATCGAACGGCAGGTCGTCGGTCTGGCGCTCCGTGGTCGGTGTCGGGGCCGCGTCGCTGCTGAGCGGCTCCGCCGGCGGCGCCGTCGGCACGTCGGGCGGGGCGTCCTTGCCGTCCGGCTGCTCCGCCGTCTCGGGCTGCATCTCCTCGAGCAGCGGATTTTCGAGGAGCTCCTTCTGGACGACCTCCTGGAGCTCGAGGGTGCTCAGCTGGAGCAGCTGGATGGCCTGCTGCAGCAGCGGCGTCATGACGACTCGCTGGCTCTGCCTCAGTGACAGCCGGGTTTCCATTGCCATGACGGATTTTCTCTGCCCGGACCCTACAGGGCGAACTTCTCGCCGAGGTAGATTTCTCGGGCTATGGGATTGCTGGCGATCTCGCTGGCCGTGCCTGACACGAGGATCTTACCGCCGTACAGGATGTAGGCGCGATCGGTGATCGCGAGCGTTTCACGCACGTTGTGGTCGGTGATGAGAATGCCGATCCCCCGGTCGCGCAGGCGCCCGACGATCTCCTGGATGTCGCCGATGGCGATGGGGTCGATGCCGGTGAACGGCTCGTCGAGCAGCAGATACTGGGGCGAGGTCACCAGGGCGCGGGTGATCTCCAGGCGGCGCCGCTCGCCGCCCGACAGCGTGAAGGCCGGATACGGCGCGAGGGCGGTCAGGTCCAGCTCCGCCAGCAGGTCGCGGGCGCGCGAGCGCCGCTCGGCCACCGTGAGGTCGAGCGTCTCCAGGATGGCGAGCAGGTTTTCTTCGACCGTCAGCTTGCGAAACACCGACGATTCCTGCGGCAGGTACCCGACGCCCATCCGGCAGCGCTGGTACATCGGGAGCGCGGTGATCTCCTGGCCCTCGAGAAAGATGCGGCCGCCCTCGGTCGGCAGCAGACCCACCATCATGTAGAAGGACGTCGTCTTGCCGGCGCCGTTCGGCCCGAGCAGGCCGACCACTTCGCCGCGCTGGATGTCGAGCGAGACGTTGTCGACGACCTTGCGGGTCTTGAACCACTTCTGCAAGCCCTGCGCGACGAGGCCTTCCATTCAGTTCTCGCAGGTCGGCGCCGTCGGCCGCGCGGCGGCAGTGGTCTGGCCGTCCTTGGGCTTCTCGTCCTTGGTCTTGTCGTCCTTGGGATAGAACACGGCCTTCACGCGCTCCTGCCGGCCGCCCTGCACCACCGAGCGGTCCTGCGACAGGAAGATCGTGATGGTCTCTCCGCTCACCACGTTGTCCTCTTGCCACACGCGCGCGTTGCCGAGCAGGACGACGCGCTGCTCGAGATCGTAGTACTCCGCGCGGCGGGCGGTGCCGGTCCGGCAGTCCCGCGTGATGATGCGAACGGCGCCCGTGGACACGGTACGCACGATACGGTCGCCGCTCTCGTCGAGGTAGACCTCCATGCGGTCGGCGTACTGTACGGAGTTGTTCTGGCGGGCGACGACGTTGCCAGTGAAGACGACGAGCCCTTCCTTGCCGAAGCGCTCCATCTTGTCGGCGTCCACCGTCACCGGCTGCGTGCGATCGTCCTTGGTCTGCTTCCGACTCACGCCCGGCTCTGCGGTCCGGGGCGGCGCCTGGGCGGCCGCCGCCGTCGGCAGCGTCAGGAGGGCGGCGGCGCCCGCGAGGGCGGCCAGCCGTCTCATCGCGACCTCGTGAAGGTCGCCCGCACGCGCCCGGCCACCGTCGCGTTCTCGTCGTCCGTCGTCATGTCGAAGGCGGTGCCCTGGATCACCGAGCCGTCGCGCGAGAGCGTGACCGGCTCGTCGGTCCAGAGCCGCTGGGCGTCGGCGTCCCAATGGATCACGCTGGTGTCCATCCGGAGGCCGTCGCTGGAGGTGATGACCACGTTCTTCCGGATTTCGACGTTCTTGGTCTTCTGATCGAGGTCCCCTTCGTCGCCGAGGATCGTCCAAGAGCGATCCTTCTGGAACACCCGCACGGTGAGGTTCCGGAGGTTCGTCCGCCCCTCCTGGTCGTACATCAGGGCCTGCTCGGCTCGCAGCAGCCAGCGGACGCCGTTCGTCACCTCTTCGAGATCCACGTCCTTGATTCGGAGGTCGGCCGACGACAGCGCGGGCCCCAGCGACTCCACGCCCGCCGTCCGTTTCCGGACGACGAGCGTGATCCCGACCGCGACGACAAACACGGCCACGATCACGAGAATTGCACGTGCCAGGTTGGGCATTGAATTTTAGTGCAAATTCGATACCAGCCTACCACACAAGCGCGCGCCGCAAGGTGAAAAGCGCGCCGCGCGCGCCGCGGCTAGAGGATTTTTGCGCGGAGGATGTCGTGCATGTGGATCACCCCGACGGGCCGGCCGCCGCCGTCCACGGCCACGAGACTCGTGATCGCCCACGCCTCCATCACTTCGAGGGCCTTTGCGGCGAGGTCATCGGGGCCGATCGTCTTGGGCCCGCGGGTGGCCACCTCGCCCGCTCGCGCGTCGGAGACCGGGCCGCCGGCGAACTGCAGGCGCCGCAGGTCACCGTCGGTGATCACGCCGACCAGGCGGCCGTCGCCGTCGACGACCGTCGTCATGCCGCATGCATGCAGGGCCGCGCCCGCGGCGGCGGTACGCGGCCGCTTGCGGGTCATCTCCTCGACGGCGTCCTTGATACTGGCCTCCTCGCGCACGAGCGGCAGCGTGTCGTCGCCGTGCATGAGGTCGGCCACGCGGAAGAGCGCGCGCCAGCCGAGCGTGCCGCGCGGGTGCAGCGCCGCGTAGTCCTCGGGGCGCAGACCGCGCAGCTCCAGCAGGGCCATGGCGAGGGCGTCGCCCATGGCCAGCGCGGCCGTCGT
>QHSB01000519.1 GCA_003220335.1 Candidatus Rokuibacteriota bacterium | reverse complement strand
GCCATCTCGGGGCCCCCCATATTTATAGCCTGGGCAGGAGCCAGTCGAGGAGCGAGCCGGGACCGTAGAGCGAGAGCGTCTGCGCGAGATGCAGGAGAGCGAGCGCCCCGCCCAGTGCCACCGTGACCAGGGTGGTCACTCGCGCGCCACGTCCCCAGCCCACTTCCCGTGGCTCGAGATGCTCGATGGTGACGACCCGCGGCGCGCGCATCCTCGCGCCAAGCCTTCGAAGCTCGTTCGCGCGGCGCCGCTCGTCGGCGGTTAGTCGGCTCATCGTGCAACTCCTCCTGCTCCTGTCATTGCAAGAGGTCTGCCATGACTTCGACTCAGCGCGGCGTTGATGGACCCGCGGTCCTCTGCGTAGCGGCCCAGCGCTGCGGCGGGACGGCTCGAAGGACCTCGAACGCTGTGCGATCAGCGACTTCGCGCACGACGCGCAGCAGCGCGCTGTGGGCGATCCGGCCGTACGAGCGGCCCGGCGGCGACGCGAGGAAGTCGACGTACTGCCTGAGCTCGGCGTCGCTCAGCGGCGCGTAGACGTAGAACATCTGGGCAAGAACGTTCTCTGCGATGACGACGGCCATCTGGCCGCGCATCTCCTCGATGCGGCGCTCCACGAGCCCCGCGCGCGCCCGACGCTCGGCAGGCGTGACGGCGGCGGCGGCGCGCGCCACGCTGCCGGCGATCGCGAGCGCGAGGTCCGTCGTCTCCTGGCTCGTCCCCGTCACCCAGTCGAGCCGCTGCACGAGGTCGAGGCGGGGCGCCGGGGCCGGCGACGTCTTGAGCCCGGCCGCGAAGGCGGCGATCCTCGGCGCCGCGTCCGGGTTCGCGGCGGCGATCTCGAGCGCGGTGATCCTCCGGCCGAGCGGCGAGCGGAACCAGACGGCGATCGCGTCGAGCTGCTGTTGATCGACGCGGCGCCGGAAGTCGTCGCGGATGACCGCGTAGAGCCGCGCGGGCGCGAACTGCCGGCCGACGATCTGGGCGACGAGCACGGTGTCGCGCTCGCCGAGCTGGCCCGGGCGCGGCAGGTACTCGGCGCCGAGCGCGCGGGCGATGGAGGGAAGCTGCGGACGCATTCCCGACAGCTCGAAGATCTCGTCCACCGTCGCCGGTCTCGTGCTCACGACGACCTCGGCCTCGGACGGCGTCGGGATCGCCGCTTCGGCGGGCGGCGCGTCCGGCGCGGTGACCACGGGCAGGGCCGGCCGACCCGGCATTGACGTCAGGATCACGCCCTCCGGCGGCCGTTGGTCGCTGTAGACGACGGTCGCGCCGTCGATCCAGCGATAGACGTCGGCCGCGCGCGCGGGCGCCGCCAGCGCGGCGAGCGTGAGCGCGGTCGCGACGGCTCGGTTCAGGCCTCGCGTCATGGAGGGGCTCCCCATCAGTCCTGGTAAGAAGGCCGCGGGCTCCTTGACGACGTCCGGCCCGCGGTAGCCGCGCGCGAAGCCGACCGCGTACTCCGTCTGCTTGCGGTAGCCGTCCCACTTGCCCTGCGCGTAGAGCGCGCGCGCCAGCGCCAGACGGCCGCCGACGTCGTCAGGGAAGAGGTCGACCGTCTTCGTGAGCGCGTGCTCCGCCTCGTCCCAGCGCTCGACGGCGAGCAGCGCGCGCCCGAGGTTGTGCCAGGTGCGCCACGACTCGGGATCGGCATCCACGCCCCGGCGGAGCCAGCGTATCGCCGCCTCGCGGTCACCGTCGTCCAGGGCCAGGCGCGCCTTGTACGAGTAGGGACGCGCGAACGTCGGCGACAGGCGCAGGCTCTCGTCGAAGAGTCGCGCCGCGCCGTCGACGTCGCCGTCGCGCAGATAGCGCTGCTTGGCGATGAGGAAGACCGACTCCGCGCGCTTGGCGACCGGCCGCGCGCCGCCGAGGCGGATCCGCACGAATCGGTTGCCCGAGTCCCTGTTGCCTTGCGAGCTCGTCAGGCGCGTACCCTCTTCCACCATGAGCCGACCCAGGCGCATGTAACCCTCGTCGGCCAGCCACTGGCCGTACCACCAGATGCAGTCGGCGGCGTTCGGCTGGGCGAGCGCGGCGAGGCGGAACGCCTTGAAGACCTCGTCGGAGGGGCCCTTGCCGGTCTTCTTCTGGTTCGCGTCCGCGCAGTAGTCGCGGCCGGAGTCGACGATGGCGTGACGGAGGGCGAGCCGGCGGGCCTCGGCGAGGTCGCCCTTCTCCATCAGGATGTCGATCTGAAGATCGACGAACTGCTCGAGGGCCGGACTGCGCTTGAGCAGCGGCTTCTGGACGAACGGCGGCGCCCAGCGGAAGAAGAACTGGGCCGCCTTCGGCTGCGTGGCGAGGATGGCGTCCAGCTCGCGCAGCGCACGATCGTAGTCGCCGATGCGCGTGGCGAACGATGCGACGCGGTAGCGGGTGGCGTTGTCGTTCGGGGCCAGGGCCTGCGCCCGCGCGTACGCCTGGTACGCCTCGTCGAACTCGCCCATGAACTCCGCCATGCCGCCGTGGGCGAGCTGCGCGGGTACCGAGCGTGGCCCGGCCTCGGCCGCGCGCCGCGCCGTCTCCAGCGCCTCCTGGAAGCGGCCCTGTGCGTAGGCCGCCCGCGCGCGATCCACGAGCGCGCCGGGCGACTCGCCCGTCGTTGCCCGCCGCTCCTGGGCGGCCGCGGTCAACGCCGTGATCGAGACGACGACAACGATGGCCACCGCCCGCGTCACGCGTGCGCTCATGCGGCTCCTCACCGGGCGGAAGACGGCGTCGGCCCGCTGCGCGCGTCGCGCCCGTAGCGGGAGTTGAGATAGCTGCGCTCCGCCTGCAGGCTCGGATCGAGGCGCACGGCGATCTGCAGCTCGCGATCGGCCTCCCCCTGCTGCCCGAGCTCGATCAGCGTCCAGCCGACGTTGGCGTGCAGCCTCGCGTCGGTCGGGCTGATGGCCAGCGCCTTGCGGTACGCGCTCAGCGCCTCCGGCCACCGCTTGAGGTTCGCGGTCGTCACGCCGTAGTTGTAGAGCGCGCGCCAGTGATCGGGATTCACCGCGAGCGCCCGCTCGAGCCACACGCGCGCCTGCTCGTAGTGCGCTTTGGCCATGTAGATGCGACCGATGTTGTAGTGCGGCCACGAGAAGCGTGGATCCGCCTCGATCGCCTTCTGGAACACGACGAGCGCCTCGTCGGGAGCGTCGTGCACGTGCTGCAGCCGCAAGCCGGTGGCGTTGAGCGCCTCCGCGAGGCGGGGGACGTCGTGATCGGGGAGCCGGTAGCGCAGGTAGTACTGCGCGCGCTCGCGCGTCTCGGCCTGCGGCGAGCGGGCGATGCGGTCGAGCAGCATCATGCGCCCGAGGCGCGCGCCCCCGTCGTCGGCGACGCCCACCGCTGTCGGCAGCGCGCAGTCCGCGCGGTCGGGCTGCGTGAGCATCGCGAGCAGGGCGGAGGTCTCGTGGTCGATCGGCAGCGCGTGGCGCCCGCAATACTCGACGTCCTCGCGTAGCCACCCGCGGTCGCGCGCGAAGGCCAGCGCGCGGTCGCGCCGTCCCTCTCCGAGGAGGATGCGGAAGACCCAGCGCGGCACCGTCTCGCGTGAGGTCTCGAAGGAGAAGTCGTAGGCGTCACGGGATCCGTTCACGCACATGTGCCAGAGCCGCGCGGGGTTGGCCCAGGAGACCGGCGCGCAGGTGGCGAAGTTCGTCGCCGCCGCGCGGGCGCCCGCGCCGGCGTGGCGGCGCCACGGCCCGTACGCGCCCTCGAGCGTCTGCACCGCGAGGTCCACGCGGCCCAGGCGGTCGGCGGCGGCGCCGATGCGCAGGCTCGTGTCCTCCGACGGCTCGATCGCGGCCGCCCGCTGGAAGGCCACAAGCGCCTCGTCGTACTCGCCGAGCATCTCCGCGACGTCGCCGCGGGCCACGTGGGCGCGAACCAGCTCGGGCGCGGCGGCCGTGGCCACGCGGTAGTGGCCGAGCGCCTCACGCAATGCGCGCCGGTCGGTCGCCGCGCGGCCCGCGGTGAGCGCCACGCTGGCCTGGGCAGGGCCCCCGCAGGCCGGCAACACCTGATCGAGGGGGACGACGGTCCCGAGCGTGCCGCAGAGCCCGGCACGGATCTGAGGCAGGGGCACACCGGCGACGACGAGAAGCGTGACGAACACGACGACCCCGAGGACCAGGACGACCACAACCCGCACGCCGCGGCGCGCCGCTCGTGGAGCCATTGTTCTGTCCTCCCGGGTGCGCGAAAACCCACCCGGAACCATAGTGGCGTTTTCGGACAGCCGGGTGTGAGCAAAATCGTCCTGACGCGCCGAACCTCGCGTGAAATCAGGCGGAAGGAGCGGTCAGGCCCGGCGGTCAGCGCGCGCGCGGTGGGCGCGGTAGGCGCCGAAGACGCGCTCGTTCATCTCCCGGCAGGCGGCGCGCGCTGCGGCCTGCGCGCCGGGCGTGTCACAGAGGAGCGTGAGCGCGCGCCGGCCGATCGCGGCATGGCGCCGCTCGTCGGGCAGGATCCCGGTGCGGTAGAGCGCGGCCGTCTCCGGATCGACATCCGCGGCCAGCGCGATGAGGGTCTCGAAGCCCTCGCACGACTGCGTCTCGCCGGCGAACTGGAACATCGCCAGCTTCTCGAGCGTTGGCCGCGCGCGGCAGGCGACGAGCCAGTCGAAGAGCGCCTCCCACTCGGGCAGCGGACGGTAGGCGTCGGGATCCTCGCCGAGGTCGAGCAGGCGGCGCCGCAGCAGGTGGTAGTGCCGGTGCTCGTCGTCGAGCTGCCCCGGCAGCAGCTCGCGGATCTCGCGCTCCGGCACGTGCGGGATCCAGGCGGCGATCAGCTCGACGGAGCGCAGCTCGTTGTAGACGCCCTGGCGCATCCGGTAGCGGATCTGCTCGAGCCGCACGGCCGGCGCGGCCGCCGCGTCGAGCCGCACGTCGCGATCCGCCCAGAACGCGGCGTTCTCGTCGCCGAGTGCCTTGACGAAGTCGCGCGCGGAGGTCACTGCTTCTTGAAGACGATGGGCCCGTACATCGCTTCGGAGCTCGTGTTGGTGTCGTTGCTGTCGATGGACAACGAGAGCACCGAGGGATCGTCCGGCGCCTCGCCGTAGATCTTCCTGAAGTCCTCGACGACGTTGCGCTTCTCGGTGACCCATTTGCTCAGGTCGGCCGGGCCCGAGTGCACGACGACGTAGGTGACCGTCCCCGTCTTCTCGCTCTTGCAGATCGTGCCCACGGGCTGCGTCGTGTCCCAGACGTAGCCGATGATGCGCGAGCGCACCGCCTCGGGGAAGCGCGGCCACACGAGGAAGATCTGCCCCGCCTGGTCGTCCGTCGCCTTCTTGCAGGAGTTGCCGCCCTTGGGCAGCACGCTCGACTTCCACTGCCACTCGAGCATCGGCGTGTCCTTGAGGCGGACCTTGCCCTTGATCTCCTTGTTGATCGTCGAGCTGTCGTTGGCGCTCTTCATGTAGAGCGCGCGACGCCCCTCGTCCTCCACGATCTTCAGATTTTCGTAGTGCGGCGTGCCCCAGTTCTGGGGCTTCCAGTCGCCGGGCAGCCCGGTGGTGCCGAGCGGGTACGCCTTCCAGTTCTCGATCACGACCTGGTCGGCGGCGGTGGCGACGCCGGCGACGGCAAGCAGGACGACGAGTCCGATGACGGTGCGAAGGCGCATGGGTCTCCTCACGGGCGCATGCCACGGGTCTTCGGACCCAGGCGCGTGGCTTCGTTGTCGTAGGCGAGCGCGATCCAGTCGGTCAGCAGCGGCCGCGTATCGCGCGGATCGATGATCTCCTCGACGTTGAACGCCTCGGCCGTGCGGAACGGGCTGCGGTAGACGTTCAGCCGCGCCTCGATTTCCTTCAGCAGCGCGGCGCGGTCGGGGGCCGCCTCCAGCTCGCGCTTGTAGGCGGCCTCGATCCCGCCCTCGAGGGGCAGCGAGCCCCAGTCGCCCGAGGGCCACGCGTAGCGCAGATTCAGCGCCTGCACGTTGGCGTGGCCGGCGCCGGCGACGCCGAAAACGCGGCGCACGATGATCGTGACCCAGGGCACGCTGGCCTGGTAGACGGCCTGCAGCGCGCGCACGCCCTTGCGGATGGTGCCGGCCTTCTCGGCCTGGGTGCCGATGAGGAAGCCCGGGTTGTCGACGAAATTGACGACGGGCAGATGGAACGTGTCGCACAGATCCACCATTCGCGTCATCTTCTCCGAGCCGTCCGCGGTGAGGGCGCCGCCCGAGTGCATGGGGTCGTTGGCCATGACGCCGACCGGATAGCCGTCGAGCCGCGCCAGCCCCGCCACCAGCGAGGGCCCGTACTTGGCGCCGACCTCGACGAACGAATCGCGGTCGACGACGTGGCTCACCAAGGTGCGAACGTCGTACGGGCGGCGGCGGTTGCGCGGGATGATCGAGAGCAATTCGTGCTGGCGGCGCCGCGGATCGTCCGCGGGCGTCGCGCGCGGCGGCATCTCCCACACGTTGCGCGGCAGGTAGCCGAGCACGCGGCGGATCTGCGCGAACGCCTCGTCTTCGGAGTCCACGACGTTGTCGACGGCGCCCGCCTCGACCTGGATCTTCCACCCGCCGAGCGACTCCTTGTCGATCGGCGTGCCGAACGCGCGCTCGACCACCGGCGGCCCGGCGACGAAGACCTGGGCGATGCCACGCACCATCACCGAGAAGTGCGAGCACGCCACGCGCGCGGCGCCGAGACCGGCCACCGGACCGAGCGCGGCCGCGATGACCGGGATCTCCGACATCGACGCGGCGATCACGTCCCAGGCCGGATTGCCGGGCACGTACGTGCGCCCCGCGATCTCGTAGGTCTTCACGCTGCCGCCGCCGCCCGTGCCGTCGACCAGGCGGACGATCGGAAGGCGGAGCTCGCGCGCCATCTTTTCGCTGTAGCCCTGCTTGCCGCCGATGGAGGCGTCGCTGGCCCCGCCGCGGACGGTGAAATCATCGCCTCCGACCACCACGCGGCGGCCGTCGATGCGGCCCGTGCCCATCACGAAGTTCGCCGGACGGATGGAGGCGAGCGTTTCGCCCTCGTATTTCGCGACGCCGGCGAGGGCGCCCGTCTCGTGGAACGAGTCCCCGTCGAGCAGGCGCTCGATCCGCTCGCGCACGGTGAGGCGGCCGGCCTTGTACTGGCGCTCAATGTTCTCGGCGCCGCCCATCGCGCGCGCCAGCTGCTGGCGGCGCTTGAGCTCTTCGACCTCGGGATCCCAGGACACGGCGAGCCCTATGATACCGTCGTCACGTGGATTCGGTCAGGATCGACAAATGGTTGTGGGCCGCGCGCGTGTTCAAGACGCGCGGCCTCGCGGCCGCCGCCTGCGACGGCGGCAAGGTCGACATCAACGACCAGGCCGTCAAGCCGGCCAAGGGGGTGCGTCCGGGCGACTATATAAAGGTTACGCTGCCCCAGGGGCGCCGGCGGGTCCTGAAGGTCGTCGGCCTCGATGAGCGCCGGGGCGCGGCCGCCCACGCACGCCTGCTCTACGACGACCTCACGCCGCCCGAGCCGCCGCGTCCGCGCTGGGCGGCGCCGCCCTTGCGGCCGCCGGGCGCCGGCCGTCCGACCAAGCGCGAGCGCCGCGCGCTCGACCGCCTCCGCGAGCTGTGACGGTATCATGGCGGTCCGGAGGAACGCGATGACCACGGAGACCTACGACTGGCCGGCGATCGTCGAGGGACTGAACCGCTATCTCCGTCTGCGCTCCATTCCCATCGGCATGAAGCTCTTCGAGACGGTGGAGGCGATGGAGGCGATCCCGAAGATCCGCCGGCCGAAGGTCCGGCATACCACCGACCAGATCGTGGCGCAGGCGCGTCAGCTCGGCTGGACGGTCGGCATCACGATGGCAGACCTGATCGGGGCACAGTGCGGTGCGGTGATCGGCCTGCACCCGCAAGACGACGAGTGGCTGTCGGGCACGCGCATGGCCGGCGTGTGGTTCAAGACGCGAGAGGACGCCAGCGCGCACCAGCACGCCATGGACTGCGTGCCGCACGGCCGCTATCGCGCGATGGCGGTCGCGCCGCTGACGTCCGGCCGTCTGAACCCCCCGGACATCTGCCTGATCTACGGCACCCCGGGCCAGATGATCTTTTTCATCAACGGGCTGCAGTGGAGCGGCTACAAGAAGATGTCATTCACATCGGTCGGCGAGTCGGCGTGCGCCGACTCCTGGGGCAAGGCGCTCAAGACCGGCGAGCCCGCGCTCACGATCCCGTGCTATGCCGAGCGGCGCTACGGCGGCGTGGCCGACGACGAGCTGCTGATGGCGATTCCGCCGCGCTTCCTGCCAAAGGTCATCGAAGGCCTCGCCGCGCTCGACAAGAACGGCCTGCGCTATCCGATCCCTCCGTATGGCATCCAGTCCGACGCCGGCGCCGGTCTCGCCGTCTCCTACGCCGACAAGGAGACGAGCAAGAAAGCGTAGTCGCTGGCACAGCGCTCGCACGCCAGCGCGGCAGGAGGTGGACCATGCCGGAGAAGCGAACGCTCGAACGGGCCCGACGCGACCGTCGCGAGGGCAAGAGTCCCACCACGCAGGCCGGCGAGTTCGTGCGCGAGGAGATCCACCACGTGCGAGAGGGCAAGCACGGCGCGCGCTCGGCCAAGCAGGCCATCGCCATCGGCCTCTCCAAGGCGCGCCGGGCCGGCGTCAAGCTGCCGCCGCCGAAGAAGGGGAGCACCTCGGCGCGAACGCGCCGCAGCGCCATCTCAGCGTACCGCGCCGGTCAGCACGGCAAGCGCAAGACCTCCGCGCGCCGCGCGCGCGCCACGGAGCGCGCGTTGAAGCGCGAGCCGCGGCGCGCGGCCTCGCGCACGGCGCTCTCGCGCCAGGCCAAGACGAGCGCGCGGCGCGCGGCCTAGGTAA
>QHSB01000518.1 GCA_003220335.1 Candidatus Rokuibacteriota bacterium | reverse complement strand
TCGGCCGCGGCCGAGCGCGTCCGTGGATCGACCAGGCGCGTGAGCGAGTACACCACGTCGTCGGCCGTCACCTCGCGCCCGTTGTGGAACTTCGCATTGCGGCGCAGCGTGAAGGTCCACAGCAGCCCATCGCGTGACGACTTCCAGTGCTGCGCGAGCGCGGGCGTCACCGTGAGCGTATGGTCGAAGTGCACGAGGCCGTCGAAGAGTTGCTGCGCAACCGACCGGCTGTAGATATCCGAGACGCGTGCGGGGTCGAGGGTGGCCGGGTCGTTACCGAGGGCCCGCCGATAGACGCCGTCCGCGCCCCACGCCGGCGCGAAGACGCCGATACAAAGCGCCAGCACCGGCAGGAGCAAGAGGGGGCGCCTGGCGCCCCCCCTTCCTCGGGTCATGCGGAGGACGATTCCTAGCCGCCCGCGCCTCCGTCGGCGGTACCGATCGCCTGAAACAGCTGCGTCGAGACGGACGTGCCGGACTCGATCACGGGAGCCGCGAGCAGGAGCGACGCGAGCGCGAGAATGAGGGCCAGAACCTTCATCGACCTTTCCCCTTGCAGGCGTTCTGGCGCCCCCACCATGGGGTTGCCGCACGCCCGTCGGGGAGGGATTGTCAGCAATTCGACCGCCAGACGCGAGGGCCGTCGCACGCCAGGCCAAGTCGTTAGAATCCCGGAGTCCGCGCCCGGGCACGCGACGCGCGCTTAGCCAGTTACTGTGCATCGGCCGCTGGCGATTGGCCCGCTACGGGGCGTCCGGCCCCTCGGACTCCCCGCCGGCGAGCTTCCAGCGGGAAAGCTTCATCTTGAGCGAGTTGCGATGCAACCCGAGCACTCGCGCGGCCTCGCTGACGTTGCCGCCGACTTCTTCCAGCACGCGCGCCACGATGATCCGCTCGAAGCGATCGCTCGCCTGGTTGAGATCCATGCGGAGCGGCTCGGGTGTCTGCCCCGGCCCCGGACGTCCGGGGGCGAGCGTCACGTCGAGCGGCAGATCGGCGGGCCCGATGAGCGGCCCGTCGACGAGTACCATCGTGCGCTCGACGATGTTCTGCAGCTCGCGCACGTTGCCGGGCCAGGCGTAGGCGGCCAGCAGCGCGAGCGCCTCCGGCGTGAGGCCGTGGATGCGCTTGTTGAACTCGTGGTTGTAGCGCCGCACGAAGTGATCCACGAGACGCGGGAGATCCTCGATGCGCGCGCGCAGCGGCGGCACCGCAACCGGCACCACGTTGAGACGGTAGTAGAGATCCTCGCGGAACGTGCCGGCCGCCACCGCACGCTTGAGGTCGGCGTTGGTGGCGGCCACGATGCGCACGTCGATCTTGATCGAGCGCGTGCCGCCGACGCGCTCGATCTCACGCTCCTGGAGCACGCGCAGGAGCTTGGCCTGCACCTCCGCGCGCAGCAGACCGATCTCGTCGAGAAAGAGCGTGCCGCCCTGCGCCAGCTCGAAGCGGCCGAGCTTGCGCTGGTGCGCGCCGGTGAACGCGCCCTTCTCGTGACCGAACAGCTCCGACTCGACGAGCGCCTCGGGGATCGCGGCGGGATTCACGGGCACGAACGGCTTGTCGCGGCGCGGGCCGCGATGGTGGATGGCGCGGGCGATCAGCTCCTTGCCGGTGCCGCTCTCGCCGCTGATGAGCACGGTGGTGGTGGTGCGCGCCACCTGCGTGACGAGTCGCGCGAGCTTCTGCATCTCGGGATGCTCGCCGACGATCTCGTCGCGGTCGTGGCGCCGCGCCAGCTCGCCGCGCAGGAACGTCACCTCGCGCTCGAGGGAGCGCTTCTCGACCGCGCGCCGTACGAGCGAGAGCAGCTCCTCGTCCTCGAACGGCTTGGTGAGGTAGTCGAAGGCGCCGAGCTTCATGGCGGCGACGGCCGTCCGCACCGTCTTTACCGCGGTGACGAGAATCACCTCGAGGCTGTCGTCCAGCGCCTTGAGCCGCTCGAGCACCTCGATACCGTCCATCTCGGGCAGCCGGATGTCCAGCAGCACCACGTCGACGTGGTTCGCGCGCACGAGCTCCAGCGCGCGCGCCCCGTCGGGCGCGTCGAGGACCTCGTAGTCCTGGTCGAGCACCAGGCGGAACGACTCGCGAACGCTCTCCTCGTCGTCCACCACGAGGGCCACGGGCCGGAGCACGTCGTCGCCGCTCATGCGCCCGAGCACTCTACCAGAGAACGTCCGCGGCGGGGAACTGCGGCGGCGCGCCTGCCAGGGGTGGTCGGGCGCATCGCGCGGCGCGCCGGCCGTATCGAATCCGGGACATTGACCCCGTCGCGTGCGGCCCGAACAATCGCGGCATGCTCGCACGCGTGCTGTCGGCGGCGCTGGTCGGCGTGGAGGCTGCCCTCGTGGGCGTCGAGGTCGACGTCACGCCGGGACTGCCCAATTTCATCACGGTCGGGCTGCCCGACTCCGCGGTGCGCGAGAGTCGCGAGCGCGTGCGCACGGCGATCCGCAACGCGGGCTTCGCGTTTCCCAACGAGCGCATCACGGTGAACCTCGCGCCGGCCGACCTGCGCAAGGAAGGCGCCTCCTTCGACCTGCCGATCGCGCTCGGCATCCTCATCGCCACCGGCTGCATCCGCGGCAACGGCCTCGGCTCCTTCGCGGTCGTCGGCGAGCTGGCCCTCGACGGCCAGATCCAGGCCGTGCGCGGCGCCCTCGCGGTCGGTCTGGCCTGCCGCCGGCGCGCGATCGCCACGCTGCTCGTCCCGCGCGACAACAGCGCCGAGGCCAGGGCCGTCGACGGCGTCCGGGTGCTCTCGGCGGCGACGCTGCACGAGGCCGTCGGCCTGCTCAACGGCGAGGTGCCCTGCACCGAGCCCTCGGAGGCGACGCCACTGCCGGCGGCCGCGGGCGAGGATCTCGACTTCCGGGACGTCCGTGGGCAGGCGCACGCCAAGCGCGCGCTCGAGATCGCGGCCGCCGGCGCTCACAACGTGCTGCTGGTGGGACCGCCCGGCGCAGGCAAGACGATGCTCGCGAGGCGGCTGGCCGCGGTCCTGCCGCCGCTCTCGCGCGACGAGGTGCTGGAGGTGTCGACGATCTGGTCGGTGGCCGGACTCCTGCGACGCCGCGGCGCGCTCGTCGACGCGCGGCCGTTCCGCGCGCCGCACCACACGATCTCCGTGTCGGGGCTGATCGGCGGCGGCAGCCCGCCGCACCCGGGCGAGGTCACACTCGCCCACCGCGGCGTGCTGTTCCTCGACGAGTTGCCGGAGTTCCAGCAGCACGTGCTCGAGTCGCTGCGCCAGCCGCTCGAGGACGGGCGTGTCACCATCGCGCGCGCCAGCGGGGTCGGCGACTTTCCCGCGCGCTTCCAGCTCGTCGCCGCCGCGAATCCGTGTCGCCGCGGCTGTCCGACCCTGGACCGATGCCTGTGCACACCCGGCGAGCGCGATCGGTATCTCGGCCGGATGTCGGGACCGCTGCTCGATCGCATCGACCTGCACGTCGAGCTGCCGGCGCTCGAGGGGGAGGAGTACACGGGCGCGCCGGTCGGCGACGACTCGGCCACCGTACGCGCGCGGGTGGCGCGGGCCCGCACCTGCCAACACGCGCGAGGCGGCGCCGCGGGCGCACGGCTCAACGCGGAGATCGGCAGCCGGCTGCTCCGCCGGCTCTGTCCGATCCCGGCCGACGCCCAGCGGCTCCTCGCCGCCGCGATGACGCGCCTGGGGCTCTCCGCGCGGGGTCACGACCGCGTCGTGCGCGTCGCGCGCACGATCGCCGACCTCGCCGACGTCGAGACCATCGCCACCGAGCACTGCGCCGAGGCGCTGCAGTATCGCGGCCTCGACCGTCGCTGGCGCGCGTGAGCGCCTGGTCGCCGCCCCCCCGGCACCCCCAAACGGCAACCGATGGCGTTCGGTTTGCTTCCGGCGATACTGTGCTCGTGACGACGCGCGGAAGCCCGATGGGCAACTTCAAGGATTACTACCGACGGCTGGGGGTCAGCCCGACCGCCGGCGACCTGGCTATCAAGGCGGCGTTCCGGCGTCTCGCCAGGCGCCACCACCCGGACGTCGCCTTGGACAAGCGCTCGGCGCGCCGCTTTCCGGGCATCCTCGAGGCGTACGAGGTGTTGTCAGATCTGGAACGGCGCCGGCACTACGATCGTGTCTATCGCGACCGGAAGATGGCTTCCCGACCCAGGGGAGCCGGAGTCCGGCGTGTCAAACGAGACGGGCGAGCCGGGACCGGCTCGCGTCGCTTCGGCCTCGCGATCGACCTGTTCGGCCTCAGGCTCGGACTGGCCGTGGACGCCAACGCACCCTCGACTGGCGCGCGCAAAGGGCCTGGCCGGAGCAACCGATGAACCATCTGGACGCCAACCTGATCATCGCCAACGCCCCGGATCCCGTCTTCGTTTCCGACTTCCAGGGCAAGATCCTTCTCGCGAACGAGGCGGTCTCCGAACTCCTGGGGTTCCGCAAGGACGAGGTCCTGGAGCAGTCGCTCTCCCGCTTCGTCAGCCTGGACGAGGCGCGCGAGCTGATGGTCGCCCTTCGCGAGGTCGTCGAGCACGGCGTCTCTCGCAACGTCCGCCTCAATCCCCACAGCGCCTCCGGCGAGGTGATCCCCACCACCCTCAACGCCTCCGCCCTGCGGGGGCCCGGGGGCGAGGTCATCGGCGTGATCGGCATCCTGCGCGACATGCGCGAGCTCGACAAGGCCCGCGCCTACGCCGAAAGCCTGATCAAGAACGCGCCCGACCCCGTCTTCGTCTCCGACCTCCAGGGCAAGATCCTGCAGGCCAACGATGCCGTCTCCGAGCTCCTGGGCTTCCGCAAGGACGAGGTCCTGGAGCAGTCGCTCTCCCGCTTCGTCAGCCTGGACGAGGCGCGCGAGCTGATGGTCGCCCTTCGCGAGGTCGTCGAGCGCGGCGTCTCTCGCAATGTCCGCCTCAATCCCCACAGCGCCTCCGGCGAGGTGATCGCCACCACCCTCAACGCCTCCGCCCTGCGCGGGCCCCGGGGCGAGGTCATCGGCGTGATCGGCATCCTGCGCGACATGCGCGAGCTCGACAAGGCTCGCGCCTACGCCGAGAGCCTGATCAAGAACGCGCCCGACCCCGTCTTCGTCTCCGACCTCCAGGGCAAGATCCTCCAGGCCAACGATGCCGTCTACACGCTCCTGGGCTTCCGGACCGCCGAGGTCGTCGAGCAGTCGCTGTCACGCTTCATCAGCGTCGATGAGACGCGCGAGTTCATGGCCGCGCTGCGCGAGGTCGTGGCCCGCGGTGTCACCCGCAACGCGCGGCTGACCCCACGGAGCGTCTCGGGCGAGATCATCCCCACGACGCTCAACGCGTCGGCCCTGCGCGACGCGGACGGCGCCGTCAACGGCGCGATCGGCATCCTGCGCGACATGCGCGCCTACGAGATGGTCGTCGGCGACCTCGAGGAGTCACGGCGAAAGCTCGACGCGGCCAACCGCGCCAAGGACGAATTCCTCGCGACGCTTTCGCACGAGCTCCGCACGCCGCTCAACGCCATCCTGGGATGGGTGCGCCTTCTCCGATCCGGGACGCTCGATGCCGCCGGCGCCAGCCGGGGCCCGGAGGTGATCGAGCGTAACACCCGCCTCCTGGCTCAGTTGATCGAAGACCTGCTCGACGTGTCCCGCATCATCACGGGCAAGCTCCGCCTGGACGTCGGGTCCATCGATCTGGTCTCCGTCATCGTGGCCGCGATGGAAGCGGTGCAGACGGCCGCCGATGCCAAAGGCATTCGGCTGGAGACGAGTCTGGATCCGGCCCTCGGCCCCGTGTCGGCCGATCACAGCCGCCTGCAGCAGGTGGTCTGGAACCTCCTCACCAACGCCATCAAGTTCACGCCGGCGGGCGGCCGCGTCGATATCCGGCTCGAGCGCCGCGACTCGATGGCGCGGATCACGGTCAGCGACACGGGCCAGGGCATTCGCCGCGAGCTCCTTCCGTTCGTCTTCGACCGATTCCGACAGGGCGAGACGTCGATCGGCCGCCGATACGGCGGGCTCGGGCTCGGCCTCGCCATCGTGCGACACATCGTCGAGCTGCACGGCGGCGACGTCGATGCTCAGAGCGCGGGCGAGGGCCGCGGAGCCATCTTCACCGTCGACCTTCCCCTCACCGCCACTCACGCGGACATGGTCCCGCCCGAGCCGGCGCGCCGCAGGCTCGATCGCGAGGCCGTCGGCCGGGCGGTCGCCCTCGACGGGTTGCGCGTCCTCATCGTCGATGACGAGGCCGACGCGCGCGAGCTCATGCGCATGGTCCTGCGATCCTCCGGCGCCGACGTCATGACGGCCGCCTGCGCCGAGGAGGCATTCGAGCAGGTGGAACGCTGGCATCCGGACATCCTGGTCAGCGACATCGGCCTTCCCGGTGATGACGGCTACATGCTCATTCAGAAGCTCAGGGAGCAGCAAGCCCAGCACGGGCGAGCGATCCCCGCCCTTGCCGTGACGGCCTACGCGCGGGCCGAAGATCGGACGCGGGCGCTCGCCGCAGGATTCCAGATGCACGTGGCCAAACCGCTGGAGCCGGCTGACCTGGTCGCGGCCATCGCCAGTCTGATCAGCAAAGACCGAGGTGGCTCGGCCGGGGCCGACGCGGCCTGAGCCACGCTCGGCAGGAGTCCGCCACGGCGGAAGACGTCGTGGCACAATACGCGGCAGTCTCCGCTCCGGAGGGTTCGGCGATGCCACAGCCCGTCCTCGTCGTCACCGACGTGCAGGAGCGTCTGTTCGGCGCGATGGATGCCGAGCGGCGCGACGAGATGGTTCGTAATCTGAAGATCCTGCTCGCGACCGCGCGGCGCCTCGGCACCCCCGTCGTCGTCACCGAGCAATATCCAAAGGGGCTTGGCCACACGCTGCCCGAACTGCGCGTGCTCCTGGACGACGCGTCGGCGCTCGAGAAGACCGCGTTCTCCGCCTGCGGCGCCGCCGGCTTCGCCGAACGCCTGCGCGAGCTCGACGCCGCGCCCGTGATCCTCACCGGCGTGGAAGCCCACGTGTGTGTGCTGCTCACCGCGCTCGATCTGCTCGGCCGCGGCGTGCGCGTATCGATCGTCGCCGACGCGGTCTGCTCCCGGCGCGCGGCGAGCATGGACCTGGGCTTGGCGCAGGCGCGTCAGGCGGGCGCCGTGATTACCTCGACGGAGACGGTCGTCTTCCAGCTCCTCGGCAGCTCCGACACCGAGGCCTTCCGAGAGATCAGCAAGCTCCTGAAGTGAGCGTGGCGGCGCCACACGCGCGTTGTCGAGGAGCACCACGCTCCGCCGGGGCGCGACGAGCGCTGGGGGGTTGGGGGGCCATTTCGGGGCCCCCCATCACTACCGCCGGCCGCGCGGCGGAATGTTCGTGTAGGTGACGGTGCCGTCGCGCGAGATCGTCTGATAGACCCGCATCTGCGGCGTGTCGACACCCTCGAGGCCATAGAAGCGCAGCACCCGCACCACGTAGTCCTGCGTCTCCGGATACGGCGGGATCCCGCCGAAGGCGGTCACCGCCTTCTCGCCGGCGTTGTACGCGGCGATCGCGAACGACAGGTTGCCGGGGAAGCGGTCGAGCAGGCCGCGCAGATGCCGGACGCCGCCGTCGATGTTCTCCCGCGGATCGAAGGAGTTGCGGACGCCGAGGACCGACGCCGTCGACGGCATCAGCTGCATGAGCCCCTGGGCGCCCTTGCGCGACACCGCGCGCGGGTTGAACCCGGACTCCGCGCGGATCACCGCCGTGACGAGCCGCTCGGGGATGCCGTACCGGCTGGCCGCATCCGTGATCTCGCGCGCGTACGGCGCCGTATCGCCCTCGGGTAGCCGCAGCCAGCCGGCCTCGGTGCCGGTCGTGAAGCCCATGCGCTGATACCGGGGATCGGCGGGCGCGTTCGTGAAATGGGTGCTGCCGTCCGGCGCCTTGAACTTGTACGTCTCGGCGCCGACGGGAGCCGCCATCACGATGGCGGCCGTGAAGGCAATCAGGCCCAGAGATCGAGTCACGTTGGCTCAATCTTAGCGAATCGTTCAAGCCCTGTCGACGGCCGAGGGCGATCGGCGCTACACGATGAGGGTTTATCGGTCAGCGAACACGGCCACCCGGGGAGCGGCGGCCGGTTCCAACGCCACGGCCAAGACGTCACCGATCGTGTCGGCGAGGTGGACGGTCATGCTCTGCCGCACGACGGCCGGAACGTCCTCGAGCAGGTTCTTCTCGTTGCGCCGCGGCAGCACCACGGTGCGCAGGCCGGCGCGGTGCGCGGCCAGCACCTTCTCCTTGATGCCGCCCACGGGCAGGACGCGACCCGACAGACTGATCTCGCCGGTCATCGCGAGGTCGGCGCGAACGGGCCGTCCCGTCAGCAGCGACACGAGCGCCGTGGCCATCGTGACGCCGGCCGAGGGCCCGTCCTTCGGAATCGCGCCCGCCGGCACGTGAACGTGGACATCGGAGCGCTCCCAGAACTCAGGGTCGATCCCCAGCTCACCCGCGTGCGAGCGCACCCACGACAGCGCCGCCTGCACGGACTCCTTCATGACGTCGCCGAGCTGTCCGGTCAGGGTCAGCGTGCGCGCGCCGCGCATCCGCGTCGCCTCGACGAACAGCACGTCGCCGCCCGCCGACGTCCAGGCGAGCCCGGTGACCACGCCCGGCACCCGCGTGCGCTGCTCCACCTCCTCCAACTCGAACCGCGGCACACCCAGGAACGAGACCACGACGTCCGGGGTGACGCGTACGGGCTCGGTCTTGCCCTCCGCATGACGCCGCGCCACCTTTCGGCAGACCGACGCGATCTCGCGCTCGAGGCTTCGTACGCCGGCCTCGCGGGTGTACCCGCGCGCCAGCAGGCGCAGCGCCTCCGGCTCGAAGGCGATGCCCGTGCCGGGCTCCAGACCGTGCTCGCGCGCCTGCTTGGGCACGAGGTGCCGCTGGGCGATCGCGATCTTCTCCTCCTCCGTGTAGCCGGCGAGGTTGATGATCTCCATCCGGTCGCGCAGCGGGGCCGGCACCGTGTCCATCACGTTCGCGGTCGTGATGAAGAGCACCCGCGAGAGATCGAACGGGACGTCGAGATAGTGGTCCCGGAACGTCGCGTTCTGCTCCGGATCGAGCACCTCGAGCAGGGCCGAGGCCGGGTCGCCGCGGAAGTCCATCCCGAGCTTGTCGACCTCGTCGAGCATGAGCACGGGGTTCTTCGTGCCCGCGCGCCGTAGCCCCTGCGCGATCTGGCCGGGCAGCGCGCCGATGTACGTGCGCCGGTGCCCGCGGATCTCCGCCTCGTCCCGCATGCCACCGAGCGAGATCCGATGGAACTTGCGGCCAAGCGCCCGCGCGATGGACTTGCCCAGCGACGTCTTGCCGACGCCGGGCGGACCCACGAAGCAGAGGATCGGGTCCTTGCCGCTCGGGCGGATCTTCTTCACCGCGAGGTATTCGAGGATCCGGTCCTTGATCTTCTCCAGGCCCTCGTGGTCCTCGTCGAGGATCACCCGCGCGGGTCCGATGTCCACGGCGTCGGTCGTTTCCTGCTGCCAGGGCATGGCCACGAGCCAGTCGATGTACGTCCGAGCCACCGTGTACTCGGCGGCGGCCGGCGGCATCTTGGCGAGCCGGTCCAGCTCGCGTAGCGCTTCGGCCTTTGCCTCGTCCGCCATGCCCGCCGCCTCGATCTTCGCGCGGAGCGAGTCGATCTCCTGCGTGCGCTCGTCGCCCTCGCCGAGCTCCTTCTGGATGGCCTTCAGCTGCTCGCGCAGGTAATAGTCACGCTGCGTCCTGGTCATCTCCGACTGGATCTCGGACTGGATCTTGCTGCCGAGCTCGAGGACCTCCGCCTCCTTGCCGAGCGCCGCCGCGAGCTTGCTCAGCCGTTCGCGGACGTTCACCGTCTCGAGCAGCTCCTGCTTGAGCGCGATGGGCAGGGTCGGCAGCGAGGCCGCCACCATGTCGGCGATCGCGCTGGGACCCTCGACATTTTCGAGCACACCCACCAGCTCGTCCGGCAGTGCGGGCGACAGCGAGATCACCGTCGCAAACAGCGAGGTCACGCTGCGCACGAGCGCCTCGAGCTCGACGTCCTCGCCGGGGGCGTGCTCCTCGATGGGCTCGATCCGCGCCTTCAGATAGGGCTCGGTCTGGACGATCTCGAGCAGCCGGAAGCGTCCGATGCCCTGCGCGATGAGTCGCAGCGTGCCGTCGGGCTGCTTGAGCGCCTTGTGGATCACCGTCATGGCGCCGATCGAGTGCAGCCCGTCCGCGCCCGGCGCGTCCTCTTTCGGGTCTTTCTGGGTCACGGCGCCGACGAGGCGGCCACCCTGTAGCGCCTCCTCGATCAGGCGGACCGACGACGCGCGGCCGGCGCCGAGCGGCACCACCGCCTGTGGGAAGAGGACCGTACCGCGCAGGGGAAGGATCCCGACCACGTCCGGCAACGGCCGACTGGTATCACGCTTCGCGTCTGTCATCACCAGGCCAGCTTTCTCAGAAGAGATCGACGGGACCGAGCTGCCCCGAGGCCGCGCGCACCAGCGCTTCGCGTGGCGTGCCGGCACGTTCCGGGCGCGCCTCGCCGGCGCCGCTGTCGCGGACGTAGGCGACGAGGTCCTCGATCTGCTTCTGCATATCGATCATCCGGCGTCTCATCTTTAAGATGATTTCCACGCCGGCCAGATTCACGCCGAGGTCACGCGTGAGCCGCAGCAGGCGCGCGATGTCCTCGACGTCCTCCGCCGAGTACATGCGTGTCTGTCCCTCCGTCCGGCTGGGCCGCACCAGGCCCTTCTTTTCGTAGAACCGCAGCGTCTGGGGGTGCACCTTCAGCATCTCGGCGACGACGCCGATCATGTAGAGCGGCTTGCCGCGGTCGTTGGTCATGCCGACCCCCCGCGGAAGCGCTCGAGGTCACCGCGCGCGGTGAGCGGCATGAGCCGCTCCAGCTCGCGCACGAGCTCGTCGGTGCGCGCGTCGAGGCCGCCGGGGAGCTCTACCCGCACCGTGACGAAGAGATCGCCCGGGACGTCGTCGCCCGGACGGGGCACGCCCTGGCCGCGGAGCCGGAACACCTGACCGCCTTGCGTGGCGGGCGGCACCACGAGCACCGCCTCACCCTGGGGCGTCGGCACCCGGATGCGGGTGCCGCGCAGCGCCTCCCACACGCTGACGGGCAGCTCGCAGTGCACGCCTTCACCCTTGCGCGCGAAGAACGGATGCTCGAGCACGCGTGTGCTCACGAGCAGGTTGCCGCGCGGTCCGCCGAACGGTCCCGCGCTCCCCTGGCCCGGCACGCGGATCTGCATGCCCGAGTCGACGCCGGCGGGAATTGCCACCTCCACGCGATCCACCGTCCGCCGTACGCCGCGACCGGCGCACGCGCCGCACGCGCCGCCGTCCCCGTGCCCGCGGGCGTGGCAGGTCTCGCACGGGGAAAAGCGCGGAACGGCCAGCTCCACGGTCACGCCGTGCACGACGTCAGCGAAGCCGATCTCCACCGCGACGTGCACGTCCTCTCCGCGGCGGCCGGCGGCGAGGGCGTCGGGCTGTGCACCGAAGCGGTCGTAGAGCGAGCGCGCATCCGGGTCGCTCAGGATCCGGTAGGCCTCGGCGATCTCCTCGAACAGCGTGCGCGCGGTCGCCTCCCAGAAATTGACGTCGGGCGAATACTGCCGCGCGAGCCGGCGGTACGCCTGCCGGATCTCGCGCGGCGGCGCGGTGGCGGCGACGCCGAGCACCGCGTAGTAGTCACGCCTCATGACCTACTTCTTTTCCCCAAGGTCCTCGAACTCCGCGTCGACGACCTCGCCCTCCTTCGGATCGGAGGGACGCCCGGCGCCGCCGGCCTGCGGACCCGCACCGGGACCGGGCGGCTGCTGCCCCCCCTGCGCCTGCGCCTCGCGATACATGACCTCGCCCAGCTTGTGGGCCGCCTTCGACAGCGTGTCCTGCGCCCGCTTCATGCGGTCGAGGTCGTCCGTCTTGAGCGCCTCCTTCGCCTCGGCGAGCGCGTCGTCGATTGCCTTGCGATCGGCCTCGGCGAGCTTGCTCCCATGCTCGGAGAGGGTCCGCTCGGTCGAGTAGACCAGCGAGTCCGTCTGATTGCGGACCTCGATCTCCTGCTTGTGCCGCGCGTCGTCGGCGGCGTTGGCCTCGGCCTCCTTCACCATCTTGTCGATCTCTTCCTTGCTCAGGCCGGACGACGACGTGATGGCGATGTGCTGCTGCTTGCCCGTCGCGGTGTCCTTCGCCGACACGTTCAAGATGCCGTTCGCGTCGATATCGAAGGTCACCTCGATCTGCGGCACGCCGCGCGGCGCGGGCGGGATGCCGTCGAGGTGGAAGCGGCCGAGCGTGCGGTTGTCGCGCGCCATCGGCCGCTCGCCCTGGAGCACGTGCACCTCCACCGACGGCTGGCTGTCGGCCGCCGTCGTGAAGCGTTCGCTCTTCTTCGTCGGAATGGTCGTGTTACGCGGGATGAGCGTCGTCATCACGCCGCCCAGCGTCTCGATGCCAAGCGAGAGCGGGGTGACGTCGAGCAACAGCAGGTCCTTCACCTCGCCGGTCAGGACCGCGCCTTGCACGGCGGCGCCCACGGCGACCACCTCGTCGGGGTTCACGCCCTTGTGTGGCTCCTTGCCGAAGAGCGATTTCACGACCTCCTGCACCTTCGGCATGCGCGTCTGACCGCCGACGAGGATCACCTCGTTGATGTCCGAGGCGGCGGCGCCCGCGTCCTGCATCGCCTGGCGGCACGGGCCGAGCGTGCGGTCCACGAGGTCGGCCACCAGCGACTCGAGCTTGGCGCGCGTCAGCGTCAGCACGAGGTGCTTGGGTCCCGAGGCGTCGGCGGTGATGAACGGCAGGTTGATCTCGGTCTGCACCGTCGTCGAGAGCTCGATCTTCGCGCGCTCGGCGGCCTCCTTCAGCCGCTGCAGCGCCATCCGATCCTTGCGGAGGTCGATGCCGTTGTCCTTCTTGAACTCCTCGGCGATCCAGTCCATCACGCGCTGGTCGAAGTCATCGCCGCCCAGATGCGTGTCGCCGTTGGTGGCCTTGACCTCGAACACGCCCTCGCCGATCTCGAGGATCGAAACGTCGAAGGTGCCGCCGCGCTCGTTGATGATGCGCAGCACCTCGAGACCGGCGATCTTGCCGGCATCCTTGGTGGCCTGCCGCTGGGCGTCGTTGAAGTACGCGGGCACGGTGATGACGGCCTGGGTAACCTTCTCGCCCAAGTACGCCTCCGCGGCCTCCTTGAGCTTGCGCAGGATCATGGCGGAGATCTCGGGCGGTGAATACTGCTTGCCGCGGACCTCGACGCGCGCGTCGCCGTTGGACGCCTTGACGACCTTATACGGCACGAGCTTGATCTCCTGCAGCACCTCGTCGTAGCGACGGCCCATGAACCGTTTGATCGAGAAGACGGTGTTCTCGGGGTTGGTGATCGCCTGTCGCTTGGCGACCTGTCCCACGAGGATCTCGCCTTCCTTCGTGAACCCGACGACCGACGGCGTGAGCCGGCTGCCCTCCTGGTTCGCGATGACGGTGGGGTTACCGCCCTCTACCACCGAGACCACGGAGTTCGTCGTTCCGAGATCGATCCC
>QHSB01000724.1 GCA_003220335.1 Candidatus Rokuibacteriota bacterium | reverse complement strand
CACGACTCTTGCGCTCGCCCACGGCTTACCCTTTCGCTGTCTTCTTCTTCGCCGCGGCCTTGGGAGCCTTGGCGGCCTTCGTCGACGTCTTCGCGGCCTTGGCCGGCTTACCGGCCTTCGCCTTCGCGGCCGATCGGGACGGCACGGGCGCGACCGGGGCCGGCGCCGCCGCCGGCGCCGACACCGCGAGGGGCACGCCGCCGCGCTCGCGCTGGATCGTGTAGGCGCGCGCGAGGTCGCGCCGCGCCTGGCCGATCCGCGACGGGTTCTTGGCCACCCCCATCGAGAGCTGGAAGCGGAGGTTGAAGAGCTCCTCCGACAGCTCGCGCGCCTTTTGCGTCAGCTCGTCCTCGGACAGGTCACGCCACTTCGCCGCTTTCATCGCTGCTCTTCTCCGCTCCTACAGGCTGCGCGTGCGCGTCACGAACTTCGTCGCGATGCCCATCTTGTTGGCGGCCGTGCGGAACGCCTCGCGCGCCGCGTCCTCCGGCACCCCTTCCATCTCGTAGAGGATGCGGCCCGGCTTGACCACGGCCACCCACTCCTCGGGGTTGCCCTTGCCCTTGCCCATCCGTGTCTCCGCCGGCTTCTTCGTCACCGGCTTGTCGGGGAACACGCGGATCCAGACCTTGCCGCCGCGCTTGAGGCTCCGGGTGAGGGCCACGCGCGCCGCCTCGATCTGGCGGTTGGTCACCCAGCCCGGCTCGAGCGCCTTGAGCCCGTACTCGCCGAACGACAGCGTGGAGCCGCGCTGCGCCTTGCCGCGCATGTTCCCGCGCTGCGCCTTGCGGTACTTGACCCGCTTGGGCATCAGCATGGTCGGCTCCTAGGCCTCGGTGGCCGAGGTGGGTCGCAGGACCTCGCCCTTGAAGATCCAGACCTTCACGCCGATGGTCCCCGCCGTCGTGTGCGCGGTGGCGAGGCCGTAGTCGATGTCGGCGCGGATGGTGTGCAGCGGCACGCGCCCGTCGCGGTACCACTCGCGGCGCGCGATTTCGCTGCCGCCCAGCCGGCCCGCGCAGGCGATCCGGATGCCGTCGGCGCCGAGGCGCAGGGCGGAGGTGACCGCCTTCTTCATCGCGCGCCGGAACGCCACGCGCTTCTGGAGCTGCAGGGCGACGTTCTCGGAGACGAGCTGCGCGTCCAGCTCGGGGTGGATGACCTCCTCGATGTTGAGGTAGATCTCCTTGCCCGTGCGCGTCTGCAGCTCGTTCTTCAGCTTCTCCACCTCGGCGCCCTTGCGGCCGATGATGATGCCGGGCCGCGCGGTGAAGATGGTGATCCGGGCGCGGTTCGCCGACCGCTCGATGTCGATCTTCGCGATGCCGGCGTGGTACAGCTGGTCTTTGATGAAGCGCCGGATCTTGACGTCCTCGTGCAGCAGGTCGGCGTAGTTCTTCGTCGCGAACCACCGCGACGACCACGTCCGGGTGCTGCCGAGGCGGAAGCCGATCGGATGCGTCTTCTGACCCATCGCCTATTTCTTCTCCTTGGGCTTGCGTCCGCCCCGTGCCGGTGCCTTGTCGGGCGCCTTCGATGCCCGGCCCCTCGCGGCCGGCGCCTTGGGGGCGGCCACGGGTCCGGCGGCCGGAGCCGCCGGCGCCACGGCCGGGATGGCGCGGCCCGGGCGCGCGGCCGGCGCGCGCATCGCGCGGCCCACCTCGTCGCTGACGCCGATGGTGAGGTGGCTGGTACGGTGACGGATGAAGAACGCGCGTCCCATCGCGCGCGGCTGCACCCGCTTCAGCGAGGGACCGCCGTCGGCGATGGCCTGCACCACGCGCAGGTCGTCGAGGTTCCGGACCTGGTGGTTGTGCTCCGCGTTCGCCACCGCCGAGCGCAGCACCTTCTCGATGAGACGCGCGGCCGCACGCGGGGTGTACTCCAGGGTGGCCAGGGCGTCGCCCACCGACTTGCCGCGGATCTGGTCGAGGACGAGCCGCGCCTTCCGCGCGGAGAGGCGCACGAACCGGGCGCGGGCGACCGTATTCATGGGCTCGCCTCGCCTCTCACAGCGTCGCCTCGCCTCTCACAGCGTCGCCTCGCCTTCGGCTGCGGCTCCTGAAACGGGCTGCGGCTCCTGAAACGGGCTTCGGCTCGCAGTGCCACATTCATACGACTAGGTCTTTCCCGTCGGGGAGGCGGCGGCCTTCTCGGCCTGGCCGTGCGCCTTGAAGGTGCGCGTGAGCGCGAACTCGCCGAGCCGGTGGCCGACCATGTTCTCGGTCACGTAGACGGGAATGAACTTCTTGCCGTTGTGCACGGCCAGCGTGTGGCCCACGAACTCCGGCGCGATCGTCGACCGCCGCGACCACGTCTTGAGGACCTTCTTCTGGCGGGAGCGGTTGAGCTCCTCGATCCGCCCGTACAGCTTCTCGTCGATGAAGGGCCCCTTCTTGGTCGAACGTCCCATGCCCCGCTCCTATTTCTTTCGCCGCGTCACGATCATGGAATCCGACGGACGGGCGCCCCGGCGCGTCTTGTAACCCTTCGTCGGCTTGCCCCACGGGGTCATCGGGTGGTTGCCCTTGCCCTTGCCCTCGCCACCGCCCATCGGGTGGTCGACGGGGTTCATCACGGTGCCGCGCACCGTCGGGCGAAACCCCTTCCAGCGCACGCGCCCGGCCTTGCCGACCGACACGTTCTCGTGGTCGAGGTTGCCGACCTGGCCGATGGTCGCCATGCACTCGAGCGCGACGTAGCGCACCTCGCCCGAGGGCAGTCTGAGGGTGGCGCGGTCGCCCTCCTTGGCGAGCAGCTGCGCCTGCGCGCCCGCGCTCCGGCAAAGCTGCGCGCCCCGGCCCTTCTGCAGCTCGACGTTGTGCACGAGGGTGCCGACGGGGATGTTGCGGATGGGCAGCGCGTTGCCCGGCATGATGTCCGCCTGCGGGCCGGACATCACGACCTCGTCCACCTTGAGACCGTGCGGCGCAATGATGTAGCGCTTCTCGCCGTCGCGGTAGTGCAGCAGGGCCAGCCGCGCCGAGCGGTTCGGGTCGTACTCGATCGCCGCCACCCGCGCCGGGATGCCGAACTTTTCGCGCCGGAAGTCCACGTCGCGCAGCATCCGCTTGGCCCCGCCCCCGCGATGGCGGACGGTGATGCGGCCGTAGACGTTGCGCCCGTTCGTGCGCCGCTTGGGCGAGAGCAGGCTCTTCTCCGGTTCCTTCTTCGTGATCTCTTCGTACGTGACGTACGTGAGATAGCGGCGCGCCGGCGACGTCGGCTTGACGGTTCGGATGCCCATGGTTCGCTCTCTACGCCCCCTCGACGAGGTCGATCTTGTGGCCGGGCTGAAGCGTCACGACGGCCTTCTTCCAGTCGGGGCGGCGCCCGGCGAAACGGCCCATGCGCTTGAGCTTGCCCTCGTAGGACGCCGTGCGGACGGCGGCCACCTTCACGTTGAACACCGCCTCGACGGCGGCGCGGATCTCGACCTTGTTGGCGTCGGGACGCA
>QHSB01000723.1 GCA_003220335.1 Candidatus Rokuibacteriota bacterium | reverse complement strand
GCCGAGGCCCACACCAGGCCGATCACCTTCTTGAGCGGATAGCCCACCCGCTTGAGCTCCTTGATCGACACCGACGGCGCCCCGCCGAACAGGTGCGAGATCACGAAGTCCGCGCGGTAGCGCTGGGCGATGTCGAGCACCTGCGCGCCCATCTCCACGCCCGGCGGCGGCACCGCGAACGTCTTGAGCTGGAAGCCTTCCTTCGCCGCGATATCCTCCAGCACCTCGATGGGCTCCCGGCCCGCCGGGTTGTCGTAGAACAGGTACGCGATCTTCTTGCCCTTGAGACCGCCGCTGAGCTGCTTCCTGGCGAAGTCCACGGCCGCGGCCGCCTGCGACCAGTACGTGGCGGCGATCGGGAAGATGTACGGATAGCGCTGGCCGTCGGCGGCGGCGGCGCTGCCGAAGCCCGGCGACGTACCGGGGATCCGGTCTTCCGTCAGCTTCTGGGTGAGCGCGTAAATGTGCGGCGTGCCGTAGACCGCGATGGTCACCGCGCCTTCCTTCTTGTGACGCTCGTAGGACTCCACCCCCGGGGGCACCTTGTACTCGTGATCGATCTCGATCGCCTTGATCATGTGCCCTTCGACGCCGCCCCTGGAGTTCACGAGCGCGATGTAGTCGTGGAAGCCCGGGCAGAGGACCGTGCCCACGATCTGGGTCGCCCCCGTGCGGTCGCACTGCAGGCCGATGACGATCTCGCCCTTCGACTGGGCGGAAGACGGCGCGGCGGTGAGCAGGCTGCTCGCCGCCAGCATCAGCGCCGTCGCAATAGTCAGATATCGCTTCATGGTGTTGTTCTCCCTCCTCGCGTACTCAGTACGCGAACGGCCAGACACGGAAGTAGCTGCGGATGTTCCGCCACAGGCGGTTCAGGCCCTCAGGCTCCACGATGAGGAAGAAGATGATGAGGGCGCCGAACAGCATGAGGCGAAGGTTCGGAATCAGGTTCAGGACGGTTTGCGGCTCGAAGAAGACTCCGCCGAACGCCTCCATGGCGTAGCGGATCACGATGGGCAGCAACGTGACGAAGATGGCCCCGAAGATCGAGCCCAGCACGGAGCCGAGCCCGCCGATGATGATCATGGCCAGGTAGTCGATGGAGACGCCGATCTGGAACTGCTCGTAGTTGGCGATGCCGAGGAAGTACGTGTAGAGCACGCCGGTGACGCCGGCGTAGAACGAGGAGATCGCGAAGGCCAGCAGCTTGTAGCGGAAGATGTTGATGCCGATGATCTCGGCCGCGATGTCCTGGTCGCGGATGGCGATGAAGGCGCGCCCCACGCGCGTCCGCATCAGATTCATCGTGCCCACGATGGCGAGCACGACGAAGAACAGCAGAAAGTAGTACATGTCCCGCTGGCTGCTGAGGACCATCCGCCCCAGGCGCGGCCGCGCCACCTCGATCGAGGCCTGCACGCCGCCGCTGATGAACGTCACGTGGTTGATCGTCCACTCGATGATCAGCTGGCCGGCCAGCGTCGCGATGGCCAGATACAGGCCCTTGATGCGCAGCGACGGAATGCCGACGATCGCGCCGATCAGCGCCGCCATCAGACCGCCCGCGAGCAGGTTGACCGGCCAGGGCGAGTCGAGCCGGTTGGCGAGGTTGGCCGCCGTGTAGGCGCCCACCGACATGAACGCGCCGTGGCCGATGGACACCTGGCCCGTGTAGCCCACGAGGATGTTGAGGCCGAGCGCGCCGATGACGGCGATCCACACGAGGTTGCCGATGAATCATGTCGAGTCCACGCCAGGGCGGCGGAGCGCGCGGCCGCCGGGGCGGCGCGGGGCCCCGTTCGACCACGCAAATCGACGATGCGCTGCGCCTGTCATCGTGCACCGATATTCAGCCGGATCCGACGCAGTACCCGAAACACGGGTCTCACGGAGCCCCGGCCCGCCCCGCCCGCCACCATGCCCGTCGACTTCACGTCGCGTCTCGCTCATGGTCGGGCCGCTCGGAGTCGTAGTTGGCCGATCCGACATTGACGAACAGGCGGACCAGCCCGACCGCGTGCCCGGGCGTGGGTGGGGCGCCGGTGTGCCCGATTTGCGTGGTCGAGCAGGGGCGCGCCGCCGCGCCGCCCACGCCCGCCGCCGTCATCTCGTGTCGCGTCATCAGATCCGCTCGATGATTTTCTTGCCGAAGATGCCGTAGGGGCGGACCATCAGCGCGGCGATCATCAGGACGTACGGCGCGAAGTCCTTGGTGCCGCCGCCCACGTAGGGATCGACGTAGCCGGCCGCCATGTTCTCGACGATGCCGACGATCAGGCCGCCGATGATGGCGCCGGGGATCGAGTCGAGCCCGCCGAGGATCACCACCGGGAACACCTTGAAGCCGACCAGCGCCAGGTTCACGTCCACGCCGAGCAGGTTGCCCCACAGGATGCCGCCCAGCGCCGACACGATGCCGGTCATGGCCCAGGCCACGCCGAAGTAGCGCTCCACGTTGATGCCCATGGCCAGCGCGACCTGCTGATTGTCGGCCACCGCGCGCATCGCGATGCCCTTGCGCGACTTCAGGAAGAACCAGCCGAAGGCGACGAGGAAGCCGATGCTCACCCCGGCGCCGAGCAGTTGGATGGGCGGGATGAACAGCGGCCCCACCAGGAAGGGCTCCTCGCGGATCGGCAGCGGCAGTGGCTTCGTCCCGGAGAAGATCGTGAACGGCCCCACGCCGCGCAGGATCGACGCCAGCCCGATGGTGGCCATGACGACGGCGATGACCGGGCGTCCGATGAGACGGCGCAGCATGACCCGCTCGAGGGCGAAGCCCAGGATGATCATCCCGCCCAGCGCGAGAGCCACGGCGAGCCAGAGCGGCGTCCCCCACACCATGAGGCAGCCCGCCGCCACGAAACCCGAGATCATGACGAACTCGCCCTGGGCGAAGTTGATGGCGTCGGTCGCCTTGTAGACGAGCACGAAGCCCAGCGCGATCAGCGAGTACATCAGTCCGATCAGCACGCCGTTGGACAGCAGGAGCGCGGTGAACTGCCAGTCAACCACGGACGACCGCCTCCTCCACGTTCTCCAGGCGGACGCGCGACTGGATCATGGCCTGCCGGCCGTCCTCGTACGTGATGTTGGTGGCCAGCTCCACCTCGTCGCGGCCGCCGTAGAAGGCGTCGATCACCGCCGCGTACTTCTCGGCCACGAAGCGCCGGCGCACCTTGCGCGTGCGTGTCATCTCCGCGTCGTCGGCCTCGAGGTCCTTCGTCAGCAGCAGGAACCGCCGCACCTTCCCCGCCTCGGGAAGCGTCTCGTTGCACTTGCGGATCTCTTCGCCGATGAGCGCGCGCACCTCGGGCTTGCCGCTGAGGTCCATGTACGACGTGTAGGCGATGCTGCGTCGCTCCGCCCAGTTCCCGACCGTGTT